>JBFJKD010000442.1:0-1010 GCA_041635095.1 Porticoccaceae bacterium | reverse complement strand
TGCCGTCAAATCAGCCAATGGCCGTTCTCGCACCAGGCCGTCAAAGTCATCATTGGCGTCGGCGAGCTCAGTCAAACGCAACCCCAGATCGGGTAAAGCCTTGCCCGATCGAAACAACGCCGCGGGACCAATAGTGCGCAACGCCCACGAAATTAATGTCGCCAGTTGCAGTACACCATCCCGCCAGAAATTGTTCTGCCAGAACCCGTTTGGGGCAGTCGTGGGTGAAATCGCCCGGAGAGCCTCATGACCAGAAGCCGCGCCCAGCCATGTGTTGCCCCCCATATACGACAGCCCGTAGCAACCGACAACGCCTGCGGACCAGTCCTGCCTGGCGGCCCAATCAATCGTATCCACGCAATCTGGTTCCTCATCGCGATAGGGAAAAAATACCCCGCCTTCGGAGGCCCAGCGGCCGCGCACATCCTGAATCAGCACGACAAACCCCGCAGCGGCCGCCCTGACCGGATCCAGCGTGGCAGCCGTAATGAGCCACAGCTCCTTGTTATAGGGGGTACGTTGCACCAGCACCGGGTACTGCCCATCGCCCGCCGGGCGATAGACGTCTGCTCTCAAGGTTGCGCCGTCGCGCATAGGGACGGCGACATTCTTATCGATATTTACATTCATAGAGAACCCGGCCCGCCTGTTAAATAGTGGCTAATTAATACCGCGCGCATCGCAGCGATGACACCACCGCGGCGCCACCACAATCTAAGACGCAAGATACTTGCCAGTCGTTAATACCTTCGTCTCCAGATTAAAGCCGACCCCTCATTTTTTATTGACGAGAGTCGTTTACCTTGTGCGCACTGGCCCTTGACATAAAACACACACAAGCAAAAAGCACCGCCAGGCAGCGTTACGCCGAACCTCGAAAGCGACACACCACAAAACTTGCTAGTTCGTACAACAGCGAGCTTTGCGCTTCATGGCGTATAACTTGCTAGGCTTCTAGCCAGGTTTGCAATAATCACCAGCTCTGCAAAATATTCTGCTACAGCAAGCGA
>JBFJKD010000441.1:0-1033 GCA_041635095.1 Porticoccaceae bacterium | reverse complement strand
GAACGGGCCGCGCTGAATTTTCTGCAAACCCTGTCCGGCACCGCCACAGTTGCGCGGGACTACGCGCAACGGGTCGCGGGCAGCGGTATACGGGTGCTGGACACCCGCAAAACCCTGCCCGGCCTAAGACTGGCGCAAAAATACGCAGTAAAAATCGGCGGCTGCGACAACCATCGCCTGGGGCTGTACGACGCTTTTCTGATCAAGGAAAACCATATCGCCGCCTGCGGAGGTATCCCCCAGGCCATCGCCCGCGCGCGGCAAATAGCGCCCGGCAAGCCCGTGGAAGTGGAAGTGGAAAATCTGGACGAGTGCCGCGCCGCGCTGGATGCAGGGGTAGAGCGCATTATGCTCGACAACTTTACGCCGGCGCAGATCGAGGCGGCGGTGACACTGCGCAAAACCTTCGGCAGAGATCCAGGCGGCAGAGATCCAAGCGGAAGAGAACCACGTCGCGACGCGCGCAGCGAACCCGGCCAAAACACCACCACAGAGTTTGAAGTATCCGGCAATATCGACAACCACAGCCTGGCTAGCTATCAGGCCAACGGCGTGGATTTTATTTCCAGTGGAGCCATCACCAAACACTGTCGGGCGGTGGATTTTTCCCTGCGTATAACCGGCTAGACCAGATGTGGCTGCGCACCTTTTCGGAACACCTTGTCAAAATAGCGATTTCTGAATGGGCAGCGGCCAAGAGGAAAAATGCTACTCAAGGGGAGTTCTATCGAGAATGGACAGCTCGGAAAAGCCATCCTGATTTTGCATAACAGAACACTACTTTATCGCAACCAGCCGCGCAATCCAGTTACACAACCCAGTTACACAACCCAGTCACGCAGATCTCAGGCAAGCACCCTGGGGTACTTTTTATGGCGCAATTAAACAAATGTGCCACTTTAATTTGTCGCAATGGCTTGAATGCGACATAAAAATCAGTTTATATGGCGCAAACAATCAAAACGCGCCATATAAACCTATGCCCAAACAAATTCCAGACACAGAGCTTGAAGCCATTAAACGGGCGGTAACT
>JBFJKD010000440.1:0-1034 GCA_041635095.1 Porticoccaceae bacterium | reverse complement strand
CGTACTCGGAAACGTAATACAGGAAATGACGCGGCCTGCGCTGCTCAATGACACGCAACACGTGATTATTAGTCAGCCGACTACCCACCCACTCCTCGTGCATAAACATATCGAGAAATACCGGGTCGTCCTCATAGTTTAACGATGGCGTCTTCAATACCACCTGTTCACCAGTGTCCTCGTCAAGCGCCAGATACACCTGGGTGCGCTTACTGGCGTGCAGTTCCCGCAGAATCCTGAAGCCATCAAGCTTCATGCCTGCGCTGAGTTCGGGCGGAAAGGGCAACTCCGTTAGCTTTTTATACAGCGCCTCCTCACCAAGGCCGGGCAATTGATTGATGCGAATAATCTGGCAGGTCACGTTGTCAGGGCTGCCGTTGGTCAACGCCAGCCTCGCTATCTCGCGGGCGGCACGATCGAGATTGTCTGCATTTCTGGACACCCTCTCAGTAATAGCAGCATCCGGCAGATATTCGTGGACACCGTCCGTGATCAATATAAAAATATCACCTGGCTCAACGACAAATTTGTGGTAGTCAATATCCAGCCGCAGCTCGATACCCATGGCGCGCGTGAGGTAGTTTTTTTCCTCGGATACCCAGACCCGGTGATCATTGGTCAACTGAACAAGATCAGTACCACGCAAACGATAGATACGCGTATCACCAACGTGAAATATATAACCCGTGGATGACTTCACCACTAACGCGCTGAGGGTAGTCGCCAGGCCCTTGCGCGGATCAAGCCCCTGCTGGCCCTGTCCGTACATCCAGCGATTGGTTGCCAGTAAGACCTTTTCGACAGCGTTTTTTACTGTCCACGAATCCGGCGTGCAGTAATAGTCTCCCAACAGGCTGGCCACGCAGGTTTCGCTGGCGACCTTGCCGGCATCGCACCCGCTGACGCCATCCGCCAGCACGGCGACTATACCCTTGTAGCTCAGCGCGGGTTCTTCGGGCACCAGCACGCCATAGCTATCCTGGTTATCGTCTTTAGTGCCCCGGTCAGAATATTGACCCAGACTTATCAGCTCG
>JBFJKD010000439.1:0-1053 GCA_041635095.1 Porticoccaceae bacterium | reverse complement strand
GGCAGGCGTTTACCGTTGGCGTCGTACTGGGGTTGCGGAATGTCAATGGCTAGCAAACGATAGGGTTCGCCATTGGGCCGACGGAATTTTTCCAGTTCAGTCTGCATGCCGTGTAGCTGTTCGTAATGCGGATCCTGCTTATCCGCGCAGGTGGCGAATGCGATAGTTTTGGCATCGCAAAAACGGGCGAGATTATCGATATGACTATCGGTGTCATCGCCGAGCAGGGCGCCGTGATCAAGCCACAGCACCCGTTCGATTCCCAGATTATCCAGCAGTAATGTTTCGATGTCCCGCTCGGCCAGCTGGGTATTGCGATTACCACCCAGCAGGCAGTGTCGGGTGGTCAGCAGGGTTCCCGCGCCGTCAGTATCGATGCTGCCACCTTCCAGTTCAAAGTCGACAGTGTCGAGCTCGGCCATCCAAATTGATGCCAGTGTCTGATTAACGCGGTTGTCCAGATCGGCGTCGTACTTTTCACCCCAGCCATTGAAACGAAAATCCAGCAGGCGACGTTGCTGTCCCGCACCCAGGGTCAGCGGGCCATAATCCCGGCACCAGGTATCGTTATAGGCGGCGACCACAAATGCTGGTGGTCGCATGCAGTGGCCGTTGAGCTGACTCTGGATGGCATCGCGATGGGCCGCGTCGTAACACAGGACGATGGGCGTAACTTCCTGCGCGATTGCCGCAGTCAGGGCGACATAATCCCGTTGAATCTCCGCCAGCCAGGGAGCCCAGTCGGTAGATTGGTGGGGCCAGGCCAGCAGGACGGCTTCCTGTTCTGCCCATTCGGGAAGTAAAGAATAACGGGTGCTCATGGTGCTGGCCGAGGTCTCGTACAAAAGAACCCGTTAAAATAGCGGAATACGGCGTGCGGGAAAAGTAAATTGTTAAATCGGCGGGGCCACCGTCGTTGCATAAGGTGGTAAACTGCCCGCCTTTTTACCCACCGAAGTGAGGAGTTGACGATGAAAACGATGAAGGCAGTGGTGGCCCACGAACTGAACAAATTCAGTGTGGAAACCGTGACGCTGGATCCACCGAAGGCCG
>JBFJKD010000438.1:0-1083 GCA_041635095.1 Porticoccaceae bacterium | reverse complement strand
CTGGCTCATGGAGCCGAACACCATCTCGGCGGTTTCCGCCGCGAGTTGACGCCCCGCCTCGGAAGCGCCCGCCTGCACAATCACCGGCCAGCCCTGTATCGGTCTGGCCACATTGAGAGGACCCTTGACCGAGAAAAACTCGCCTTTGTGGTTCAAGGTATGCAGTTTGTCCGGGTCAAAATACATCCCCCGTTCCTGATCGCGAATAAAGGCGTCATCCGCCCAGCTGTCCCACAACCCCGTCACTACGTCGTAGAACTCCCTGCCCCGGCGATAGCGGGTGTCGTGTTCCATATGGACTTCAACATTGAAGTTGGGTGCTTCGGAAGGGTTGGCCGACGTTACCAGGTTCCATCCGGCGCGGCCCTCGCTGATATGATCCAGGGACGCAAATTTGCGGGCCACGTGATAGGGCTCGTTATAGGTGGTGGACGCCGTCGCAATTAAACCCAGATGTTTGGTCACCACCGCCAGGGCGGGCAACAGGGTCATCGGGTCAAACGAGGTTACCGTCGCGCTGCGTTGCAGTGCTTCCATGGGTATGTTCAGCAGTGCGAGATGATCCGCCATAAACATGGCGTCAAACAGGCCGCGCTCCAAGGTCTGCGCAAAACGCACCTGATGGGCAAAATTAAAATTGGCATCCGCGAACTGACCCGGATACTGCCAGCCCGCAGTATGAATACTGGCGGGGCGCATAAACGCGCCCAGGCGGAGTTTTTTATTTGTCGACATAGTGATTCGCTAGCGATATTTATCCAGTTTGCGGCCAAAACCACTTAATTTATCCGCCTGTTCGTGGGGTGGCACGGATCAAGTTAACCGCCACCTACCCAACGCTTAGCCTACGGTTACCTCCTGTCGCGCAGTGTAGGCGGCATCCAGGCCCGAAAACATAAGGACCTAAGTTTTGGGCAATCCCACCAACATTTTGCCCAGAAAATCCAGCTTGCCCAGGGGCACACCTTTGATACGCAACATATCGTAGATGGTGGTGGCGTGAAAATAGAGATTGGGCAGGGAAAACGACAGGGCGAAATTATCGGTGGTAAAGGGCAATTCAAAACTTCCCGCCCGAAAATG
>JBFJKD010000437.1:0-1146 GCA_041635095.1 Porticoccaceae bacterium | reverse complement strand
CTGCACCGCGGTCGCGTCGCTGGTGTCGCGGTCCCGCAGCCACAGGTGCCCTTGCGCGTCAAGATCCACGGGCGTCTGCTTGCCATCCACCAGCAACCTGATCAAAGCACTGTCGGCGGCCACGGGCAGATACTGTGGCGGTTGAAGCCAGCGCAATGTCCCCTCAATGGCGTAGCGCCCAGGTGCGGCAAACAGCGCGGGACGGCCATGGTGTTCCAGGACGGTGGCGGGCGCGTTGTTGACGGTGACCTGAAGAGGCCAGTGTTCGTTGTTGCCCGGTAGATAGATCCAGCTTTCGCCATACAGGGTCCAGCGCTGAGCAAAGCGTGCTCCCTGTTGTGTCATTTCGATAGTCAGTTCATCCGGCCATACGCAACGGCGTTGCTCGGGTTGTTCGCTTGCAGTGTGGGACAGGCGCGGACACTGGTGTAACTTATCGTCCTTCAGTACCCAGGGCGCCCATTGCGCCAACTCGTCGGGGATTGTAGCCGCTGCGCTGGGCAGGGCTATGCTCCATAGCCCCGCGCACAGTGACGCCAGTACTAGTATGGCTGGACGAACCCTGGACATTGACGCACTCCTTGTGGCAATAGCAAGCGGTGGTGCAGGTCTGTGATCGGTTTGGCGCGAACCTGGCGCGGAGATTGTCGCAAACGTTTGCGACGCCATGCCACAATGCTATGGCCTGCAATAGAACCCGGTCGCATTGTTTATCGAATTATTGCTCGCGCTCATTGTTTATCCGCAACACCAGATTAACAAGCCCCTTTCTTGCGTACCAGTCGGGCGCTCTGGGCAGACGCCAAGCCTCGCGACAGGCGCTTTATTTGTCTGAGCGGAACTAATCCTACCTCAATGTCTCCAACAGACCTTATATCATTTGGTCAGGCACCCAGCGATGTGCAACAGATCTAACGCCGTGTTGTTCGAAAACTCAGAAAAACCTCGCGGACAAGCACGCAACATTTTTTTTATTTATCTATTTTTCGTTTATTTTTCCGGCGTCTATCAAGCTGTCGTGTGGGCGACGGGGCACAGCGGTACCGGATTGCGGCAGGCCGTCTATATGAGTGCTCTGTGGTTAATACCGGTGCTGGTATGGCCGCGCCTCACGCGTCAGATCTCGGCGTTGACGGGGTTGTTGTT
>JBFJKD010000436.1:0-1186 GCA_041635095.1 Porticoccaceae bacterium | reverse complement strand
GTCCTGATAATCGATTATGGTTGATGCGGATTTCTGCCGGCTCGGCCGGGTTGGCTTGGATGTTCGCCATCCTTCTGTTGTTTGTATCCAACGATATTTACCAGGGAATGCTGCTGGGGGTGGTGGTCGGCACCGCCGCGGGCGGTATGATTATTTACGTTTACTACCCTTCGGCGGCAAATATATTTCTGGTGCTGACCCTGGGTGCTTTTTTAGTTTATGCACCCTTTTCGGGTTGGGCATATGGTCCTCTGTTGGCGGCCCTCGGCGCAATCCTGTTTGTCGTCCTGTGCATGGGCAACCGCGATTTAAGTGCCTTGTTGCGAGACAATTACCGGCGCCGCCTTGAATCGGAGCGTGTGGCGCAGCGCGCCCAGGACGCAAATTATCTGTATCAGCAGCACTGGGAAAATACGCCCCTGGCGGTGGTGCAGTGGAACGCCGATTTTACGGTTCTCTCCTGGAGCCCGGGGGCGGAAAAAATGTTCGGTTATGGTGCCGCAGAGATGCTTGGCAAGCACGCTGGCGTGTTGCTTGCTCCGGATGCGAAGCGCGATGTGCGGGTACTTTGGGGGCTAATCGAAAGTCACGCAGGGGGCTACAAACAAGTCAACGCTAACCTGCGCAAGGATGGTGTCGAAATTGTCTGTGAGTGGTTCAATACGCCGATTTACCGGGGCGGAGTGCTCGAAAGTGTCATTTCCTTTGCGGAAAATGTTACGCAACGGGTCGAGGCCCAGCGGACCATTCAGGAGTACGCGGGAATCGACGCACTGACCGGACTGGCCAACCGGCGCCGCATGCTGGAAGAAGTCGAGCGTGCGCTGGTCCGTAGTCGCAGGGTCGGGCAATACGGCGCCGTGGTGTTTATCGACCTGGATCACTTCAAGGATATCAACGATACCCAGGGTCACCATATTGGCGATCTGGTGCTGCGGGAGTTCGCCAGCCGGATGCGCTCTGCGGTACGCGACAACGACATGGTGGCGCGCTTTGGCGGGGACGAATTTGTTGTGTTGTGCGAGGATTTGGGTGCGCTCGAGGACGGCGCTCGCTATGCGGCGAGCACCATTACCGAGAAAATTCTCGACGTGGGTCACCATCTCGAAAAAATAGACGGGATGAATTTCGAGGTTGACGCCAGCGCCGGTATTTACCTGTTTCAGGGTGACCGGGAAGATGCGGG
>JBFJKD010000435.1:0-1200 GCA_041635095.1 Porticoccaceae bacterium | reverse complement strand
TTGGCGAGGAGATTGAACTGGAAGGTTTTGTAAAAGCGCAAAATATTATGCGTGCATCGGGCCTGCACGACGGCGAACTGATCATGCAGCGCAACACCGCTCAGGTAGAGGGCAAGTATTATTTTCTTAAAGACGGCGAGGCGTTTGGCCGCTTTTCCACCGGCCCGCTGGAAGAAGCCACCCTCACACTTATCGGCCGCAGTGTCTACGATTCTGCGTTCGATTTGCGCGACAGCTGGGATAGCCAGAATAAAAAAGGTCAATCCGAACATAAAATTCGCGAGGCTTTTGTGGATTTTGTGTTGCCGCCTTTTACCCTTCGTCTCGGCAGGCAACAAGTGGTGTGGGGGGAAACCGATAATTTTCGCGCCCTCGACGTTATCAACCCCCTGGACCTGAGCTGGCATTGGAGCCGGGAGTCGTGGGAGGATATTCGTATACCCCTGTGGATGGCGCGAGGTATCGTAGACATCGGTAAACTGGGCAGCTTCGAGGAATCCTTTTTTGAATTGATTGTCATTCCCTGGGATTTTGAGCCCAACAAGGTCGACACCGACCCGCGTCGGCCCTGGGCATTCACCGGTGCGGGCCTGCCCGAAGTTGCCAATTCCGTAGTGTTAGGGAGCGATCCGGACCAGGAATTACTCGACCTTAATCTGACCGTGCGCGACCAGTTGCCTGACCGCAAACTGCGCAATGGCCAGGGCGGCATGCGCTTCAAAGGTATCTGGCATGATATCGATCTAAGTTTTAACTATTTTTATGGTTTGTCTGCCACCCCCGGCGTAAAAATTCGCAACGATCTTGCTTACCGCGACGGCGATACCTACAACGCATTTGTGGACAAGGTATATCCGCGCACCCATGTGCTTGGCATGACCGCCAACTATTCGGAAGATCGTTACACTCAGTCGGTGTTTCGCCTGGAAACAACCTTGACCAAAGGCATACCCGTATCCATCGCCCGCGGCGCGCCCGCGAGCGTAGATTCCAATGGTGATGGGTTCGATACCGTGCGCCAGTCGGTCGTGATGCTGGGCGTGGATCGCCCCACCTGGATTCGCGCCCTCAATGATCAGCGCACATTCTTCCTGTCCGCGCAGTTTTTCTGGCGGCGGTATCTCGACTACAGCAGTTACTATCAGGGAATTTCGGCGGTGGTACCCGCCAGCCTTAATGGTGACCTGGTGCCGGATCGCT
>JBFJKD010000434.1:0-1209 GCA_041635095.1 Porticoccaceae bacterium | reverse complement strand
GCTAACGCCAGCACACTCGACAGCGGAAACCACCCCCCAAAAAGATGCGGCGCGATTGGTTACGGTTAGCACAGATGTGCTCGAGGTAGTGATCGACACCTACGGCGGAGATATCGTGCGCGTAGCGTTACCTGAACATCGCGTCGCGGTGGAAAACAGCGCAGAGCCAATCGTAATGCTGAATCGCACAGCGACGCGCACTTATATTGCACAAAGTGGATTGATTGGCCAGAACGGTACGGATACAGGGGGCTCGCGGCCGCTGTTCAGCGTTGCGCGGGACAGTTACACACTTGCAGCAGATGCCGACTCCCTGACCGTGTCATTGCACTTGCAGCAGGGCGCGGTACTGATTGAGAAGCAGTTTGTATTTCGCCGCGGCGACTATTTGCTGGACGTGGTGTATCAGGTAAAAAATCAGGGCGCGACACCCTGGCAGGCCCATCTTTTCGGACAAATTCAACGGGATTCTTCCAACCCGAACGCAAGTAGTGGCGCGATGGCGCCTAGCCCTTTTCTGGGGGCGGCGTTAACCTCTGAAGAACATAACTACATTAAAAATGACTTTGACAATATTGCCGAAGGGCCAATTAAAACCGTCAAGGTCGGTGGCTGGGTGGCCATGGTGCAGCATTACTTTATCAGCGCCTGGGTACCAGACCAACAACTGAAGAATGAGTTTCTGTTGCGCAAGCTGGGCGATCGCGACCTGTACACCATGGGCTTTACATCGCCTGCGCAGACCGTTCTTGCTGGCGAGGAAGGTCGCTTTGGCGCCGCATTTTATGTGGGCCCCAAGGACCAGGATACCCTCGAAAAAATATCGCCCTATCTGGATTTAACGGTTGATTACGGTTGGTTGTGGTGGGTCGCCAAACCACTTTTTTACGGGCTGACGTTCTTTTATAGCGTGGTGGCCAACTGGGGTTGGTCCATCGTGTTGTTAACGATACTCATTAAAGGGATTTTTTATCCCCTGTCTGCGACCAGCTACCGTTCCATGGCGCGCATGCGCAAATTGCAGCCGGAAATGAAGCGCCTCAAGGATTTGTATGGCGACGATCGGCAGAAAATGTCCCAGGAAACCATGAACCTGTACAAGCGGGAAAAGGTCAATCCGCTGGGTGGGTGTCTGCCGATGTTGATTCAGATGCCGGTGTTTATCGCCCTGTACTGGGTGTTGAACGAGAGTGTCGAGTTGCGCCACGC
>JBFJKD010000433.1:0-1234 GCA_041635095.1 Porticoccaceae bacterium | reverse complement strand
TATCCCCGGCAGTATTCGTATCATCGTGCAAATGACCATTATCGCGTCGCTGGTGATTGTGGTGGATCAGATCATCAAGGCGGTGGCCTACGATATCAGCAAGCAATTGTCAGTGTTTGTCGGGTTGATTATCACCAACTGCATTGTGATGGGTCGCGCCGAAGCGTTTGCCATGAAAAATCCGCCAGTCGAAAGTTTTTTTGATGGTGTCGGCAACGGCCTTGGCTACAGTGTAATTTTGATGTGTATCGCAGTAGTGCGCGAATTGTTTGGCTCGGGAAAAATGTTTGGCCAGGAAATTTTTGCCGTGGTCAGCACCGGGGGCTGGTACGTACCCAATGGATTGCTGCTGCTGCCCCCGTCCGCGTTTTTCCTGATCGGCGGATTTATCTGGGTTCTGCGCAGCTTCAAACGGGAACAGGTGGAAGCGCCAGAATATAAAATGGCGCCGAATACGAAAATTGGAGAGGTCGCCTGATGGAACATTATCTGGGCTTATTGGTGCGTGCGGTTTTTATCGAAAACATGGCGCTCGCGTTTTTTCTGGGTATGTGCACATTTCTGGCGATATCCAAAAAAATTGAGGCTGCCATTGGCTTGGGTATTGCGGTCATCGTAGTGTTGTCAGTCACGGTTCCCGTCAATAATCTGATTTACCGATATTTGCTGGTTGAAGGGGCGCTGAGCTGGACCGGAATTGAAAGTCTTAAACAGGTTGATCTGAGCTTCCTTGGTTTGCTGAGTTACATCGGCGTGATTGCCGCCATCGTGCAGATTATGGAAATGTTCCTGGATCGCTATGTGCCGGCGCTGTACAACGCGCTCGGCGTATTCCTGCCCCTGATTACGGTTAACTGCGCGATATTGGGCGCAGCGCTGTTTATGGTCGAGCGCGATTACAATTTTGGAGAAAGCGCTGTTTATGGGTTTGGCGCAGGCCTCGGTTGGGCGTTGGCGATTACCGCGTTGGCCGGTATTCGGGAAAAACTCAAGTACAGCGATATGCCGGAAGGACTGCGTGGCCTCGGCGGAGCGTTTATGATCGTGGGGCTGATGTCCCTGGGCTTTATGTCGTTCGGCGGCATCGACCTGTAAGGGCGAGACGTAGAGAAATATTATGAGTATGGAAAATATTACGATTTTGCTCGGCGTCGGCATGTTTACTGCGGTAGTGCTGGCCCTGGTGTTTTTTATTCTCGGCGCCCGTTCAAAACTGGTTAGCGCCGGGCACGTG
>JBFJKD010000432.1:0-1238 GCA_041635095.1 Porticoccaceae bacterium | reverse complement strand
CTGCCGTGCTTTGTGTGATTCGCCGTTGCTTGATAGTGGGCGCGAAGGCCGCCAGCAGGGGCGGCCAGCTACTCCGGTTGAGCGATGGGAAATGGCTCAGGAGCAGGTCGCTGTATTGGTCGACTTGACCGAAGCACGCCCCGTCACAGTGATATTGACCACACGCTCTTGAGCGCCAACGCTGGGAGTAGCGCGACAGGCTGTCAATGTGGCCTGGGTAGCCCCTACACCTGTTCCCTGGAAACGTATGCTGGCGACCGTGCCGGTAATTTTAAAACCGGATGCCGCGGCCTTTTGCTGTAAGAGCACCGTCTCGCCTGCATCCAGTGTCCCGTCGTCATCGACATCGTGGAACACTACCCAGCCTTGCTCCCAGCCCCCAGCGATGCAATTTTCGCCATCGGCGGAGACGCACATCCGAACAGCGGAATTACGCTTGATCGCCTCGCTACGCGCCAGCACCGCTCCCGCAACCAAGTCGTTGGCCTGGGAGCGCAGCTTGCTGCCCAAGGTCATGTCGTTATACGCAGGTATGGCCACGCCCATCAGAACCGCAAATATCGCAATAGCAATTAACAACTCAACCAAAGTGAAAGCGCGCGAGCGAACGGGCATAGCCTTAACTCTCACACCGAACGAACAGTGACCTGCACCCATAACCTTTGACTCGCTCATTGTTCTATATACCAGTGAGTACGGTAGCGCTCAGTACTTGACGAGCCCGGTACAGGTGGTATGCATTTCGGCCCGAAGCAAATAGTTGACGGCAGACCCGGAACCTTAGCATTCACCGGTGCCGGTAGAAATCCGCCGCCCGCCACATCCTCGAACAGATCCGGATTACCGTCCAGGTCGAAATCATAGACCGCCAGCCCCGAATCGAAGCCAATTGCATAGATCCGCGCGCCACCCAAATTACTAGTGCACACACCCGGGGCCGCAGGCAAGGGTCTATTGGTACTGAAGAACGTCACTCCATCTTCGGTTATAGAGTCACTGACTACCTTCTCCCCCGCACTCAACGTAATAAACCAACCACGTGCAGCTGCGGGCAATGGATCGCTACTCCCGGTTCTATTGACCAAATCCGCTTCCGTACAGGCTCGTTGTACCTCTGACGCTGGAGGGGTCACTGGGTCAGCGCAGAGCAGCCCACCGGTTAAGTCGGTATTGTCATCCTTGAGCATATAGAAGCGGTTTTCAATTGTAGTATCGAAAGGATGCTCCCTGTCACCGCT
>JBFJKD010000431.1:0-1247 GCA_041635095.1 Porticoccaceae bacterium | reverse complement strand
GCGCTCGAGGATAACGAAGGGTACTCTTTGACGGTAGATCTCGAAGCGCAAACCGTGGAATGTCCCGACGGCGTACGATTGCCTTTTGCAGTGGATGAGTTTCGCAAGCATTGCCTGTTAAATGGTCTCGACGATATCGGCTTGACCTTGCAGCAAGAGGATGCGATTCGCCGCTTTGAAAAACAGTGGCGGACCCATTGTCCCTGGCTATTCGGCGCGATCAGCAGCACGCTGTAAAACGCATTGGCGACCTGATGTAATGGAGAGATAAATTGGTTTCGGAAATTTTGATATTGCCCGGCGATGGTATTGGCCCGGAAATTATGGCGCAGGCGGTGGCGGTGCTGGAATCGGTAGATCGCCGTTATAAGCTGGGCTTGCAGTTGGTGGAAGGTCTGGTCGGTGGCGCTGCCATCGATGCCACTGGCGTGCCGTTACCAGATGCCACTTTGCACAAGGCGCAGCGAGCGGACGCCATTTTGCTGGGTGCCGTGGGCGGTCCGCGATGGGATACTATTGAGCGTGCCCTGCGCCCGGAAAAAGGCTTGCTTGGGTTGCGCTCCGGACTGGAGCTGTTCGCCAATCTGCGCCCCGCAATACTCTATCCGCAACTGGTAAATGCCTCTTCGTTAAAACCCGAGGTGGTCGGTGGGCTGGATATCCTGCTGGTGCGGGAGTTGACCGGGGGGATCTATTTTGGCGAGCCGCGTGGTATTCGTGCCCTGGCCAATGGCGAACGGCAGGGCTATAACACTTACGTGTACAGCGAATCGGAAATTCGGCGCATTGGTCACGTCGCCTTTGCCGCTGCTCGTCAGCGTGGTAAGAAGCTGTGTTCGGTGGACAAGGCGAATGTGTTGGAGGTGACCATCCTGTGGCGCGAGGTGATGACCGAGCTGGCGGCGGAGTACCCCGATGTGGCTCTTAGCCATATGTATGTGGACAATGCGGCCATGCAACTGGTCAGGCAACCGAAACAGTTCGACGTGATCGTTACCGGTAATATGTTTGGCGATATTCTCTCCGATCAGGCAGCCATGTTGACCGGCTCCATCGGTATGTTGCCGTCTGCGTCCCTGGACGCTAACGGCAAGGGTATGTACGAGCCGTGCCACGGTTCCGCGCCGGACATTGCAGGACAGAATATCGCGAACCCACTGGCCACCATTCTGTCCGTAGCCATGATGTTGCGCTACTCCCTGCAGCGGGACGATGTGGCGAGTGTCATTGAACGGGCAGTGGGCGCG
>JBFJKD010000430.1:0-1254 GCA_041635095.1 Porticoccaceae bacterium | reverse complement strand
GCGACCTGGGTGCGACGGGTGCCAGCAACGGGAGTGGTAAGATAGGAGCGTCTTCGATCCCGATTGACTGTGGGAGGTGTCTATTAGCGTCTCTATTGAAATGACAATCATTCTCACCGTCATTGCGTTTACGGCAGGATTTATCTCCTCCATTGCCGGTGCGGGTGGTCTGTTGACACTGCCGGCCCTGCTGTGGGCGGGCTTGCCACCGCTCCAGGCCCTGGCCACCAATAAGGTGCAGAGCGCATTGGGTACGGCATCATCTGCCTGGAATTTTTTTCGCAAAGGGCATTTGCAGCTCCGGGACACAGGGCCCGCTATTGGCTTTGCGCTGGTGGGTTCCGTAGCGGGTACGCTGGTTGTTCAGCAATTGGGTAATGAGGTGCTACAGCGGTTATTGCCTGTTTTCCTGATTATCATCGCGGGTTATTTTTTATTATCCCCGCGAGTGTCTGACGAAAGTTCCAGGCCGCGTCTGTCGCGCTGGCAATTCGGCGGTTGTGCGGCGTTGGGTATGGGATTTTACGGCGGTTTTTTTGGTCCCGGCATGGGTTCGATATTCCCTTTTCTGTTTGTCTGGTTACTCGGTCACAATCTGCGCAGTGCGACGGCGCATACCAAAGCCATGGTGCTAACCATTAATGGTGTCTCCGCATTGTTGTTTATTTACCACGGCAGTGTGTTGTGGGATATCGCTCTGATCATGTCTGTTGCACAGATCATCGGAGCGTATCTGGGTTCCAGCCTGGTCATTCACCGCGGTGCGGCACTGGTGCAACCGCTGATTGTTGCGGTTACACTGATTCTGTCGATTAAATTGTTGTGGTTCCCATAAGCTTGCCAGGAGCGGATTGCTATGAGCTTGTCTACATGAGCTTGTCCACATGAGCTATGTATTGACCCTCGCGTTAACGTTGGCAGTGGTACTGGTAGCTATGTGGGTGTTTGTCAGGGTGGGAACGCCGGTGTATCGCCTGCAACGGGAAAATATTGTGAACTTGCTGCGATTACTGGTGAGCGGTCGCGCCACGCAGCAGGATTGGGATGTGTTTGTGGCCATCCCTATTCGCCACGATGCCTTGTTGCGCGATATTCAGGAGCGCTGCATCACAATTGCGCAAACCGAATTTACTGGTGGCCCAGGCTTGCTTTTTTCCACGCAGGGGATTGCCAGGCTTGAGTGTTTATTAAAAGAGTTAGCCCCCGAGGTGGAGACAACCCCGCTGATAAATTCTCCAGGGAAAAGTCATCAGT
>JBFJKD010000429.1:0-1255 GCA_041635095.1 Porticoccaceae bacterium | reverse complement strand
GTGAGCAATAGCATCGGCGTATTGACGCTGAACATGCCTGCGCAGCGCAATGTTCTCGATCTGGTGATGCGTCTGGAAATTCAGCATGTGTTACTGAATATTCGCGAAAAGTGCGATATCAGAGCGTTGGTATTGACCGGCGCCGGGGGCGCCTTTTGTGCAGGTGGCGATTTGAAATCGTTACAGGAAACACCGAGTGGCGCAGCACGGCGGGAACGGGTGCGGCGCACCCACATCTGGATTGAGGAACTGGTGAATCTCGAAGTGCCGGTGATAGCCGCCGTGGATGGCGTGGCATTCGGCGGTGGATTCAGCTTCGTACTGGCTGCGGATTTTGTATTTTGCACCCCTCGCGCAAGGTTTAGCGCGGTGTTTCTGCGGGCGGGGCTGATTCCCGACCTGGGATGTCTGTATTTGCTGCCACGCCTGGTGGGATTACAGAAAGCCAAAGATTTGTTGTTTACGGCCAGAATTGTCGAACCCGAGGAAATGCAGCAGCTGGGCCTGGTGTACGAAATTGTTGCGCAAGGTTCGGTAGTAGCGGCGGCGCGGGCCTTTGCGGAACGTTTTCTGGATGCGCCCGGGATGGCGTTGGGCATCACCAAAAATATTCTTAATCAGTCGCTGCATAGCGACCATTGGACGGTTGCAGAGCTCGAATCCATGGGTCAGGCGCTGTGCGCAGATAGTGATTATTATCGCGCGGCCATGACCCGCTTCTTACAGAAAAAACCTGCCCTGTTCACCTGGGAAAAATATCAGAATTAATTAACCGCGAGCTGTCACCATGTCCAGTATTCTTTGTGAGCCGTTTACGCTGCCCTGTGGGGTAACGATAAAAAACCGTCTTGGCAAGGCGCCTATGACCGAGGGCCTGGCGGATCGCTGGGACCGCCCGACGCCCGAGTTGTGTCGTCTTTACGAACGCTGGGCGCAGGGTGGCAGTGGCCTGCTGGTCACCGGTAATGTGATGGTCGATCACCGCTATCTGGAGCGCCCGGGCAATGTGGTCATAGAAAACGAAGATCACCTCGATCTATTGCAAACCTGGGCTCTGTCGGGAGCGCAAAACGCTACCCAGATGTGGATGCAGATCAGCCACCCCGGCCGCCAGTCGCCCGCCTATATCAGTCGCACGCCGCTGGCGCCGTCGGCGGTCAAAGTCAATATGTTATGGGTGCACGGTAAGCCGCGCGCACTCACGGAAGCGGAAATTTTCGGCATTATTGAACGTTTTGCGCGGGTCGCGGGGATC
>JBFJKD010000428.1:0-1258 GCA_041635095.1 Porticoccaceae bacterium | reverse complement strand
TTGATGGATCAACTTGGTTATCAACGCTACGGAGTGCAGGGGGGCGACTGGGGCGCACTGGCCGGTATTCACGCGGCGTTGTCAGCACGGGACGAGATATGTGGGCTACATCTGAATTTATTGCCCAGCAGCACCAGCGAGGATGTGGCTGAACTACAGGAAATGGATGTGGTGCCCGGCACCATGTCGCTGGTCTCCCGGTATGTGAAAAAGGGTATGGGTTACGCGCAGATTCAGGGTACCCAGCCAGATCAGCTGGGTTATGCTCTCAACGATTCGCCATTGGGTCTGGCGGCCTGGGTGATGACCGCGTTCAACGCCTGGGTGGATCATTCTGGAAATGTCGAGGAGGTCGTCAGCTTCGATGAATTGCTGACCAATATTATGGTGTACTGGGTGACCGAATCCATGCCCAGCGCCATTCGTCTGTACCAGGAGACCATAACCTCGGGTCTGTTTGGTCCCGCCAACGAATATGTTGCAACCCCCACCGGGTTCGCACACTTTAACGACGTTACCAATCCCAAACGGACCTGGGCTGAGCGGCACTACAATATTGTGCACTGGCAGGATATGGAAAAGGGCGGGCATTTTGCGGCGCTTGAACAACCGCAACTGCTGGCCGCGGACATGCGCACGTTTTTCGCCCCCCTGCGTTGATGGCGTTGCCCACACAACTACTGACGGATAGCGCGGTGGGCGATAATGCTATCGGCACGCTGATTTTAGCCCACGGTGCGGGTGCGCCAATGGACAGCAATTTTATGCAGCAATTGACTGCGGCATTGAATCACGCTGGTGTGACGGTTATGCGCTTTGAGTTTCCGTATATGCAGTGGATGCGCGAACATGGCAAGCGGCGACCGCCGGATCGGCAACCGCTGCTGTTGCAGTATTGGCGAGATATGTACCGTGCGGTGGCGAGCGATACAGCGATGGTGGGGCCGCTGTTGATCGGCGGGAAATCCCTGGGCGGTCGTATGGCGAGTATGGTCGCAGACGAATTGGGCGTTGCCGGCCTGTGCTGTTTTGGTTATCCGTTTCATGCCCCGGGACGACCCGCCGAGATGCGCACTGAACACCTGTATGGACTACTAACCCCCGGATTGATCGTGCAGGGCTCTCGCGACCCCTTTGGTACGCCACCGGAGCTCGTCGCGGAACCCCTGTCGCGTGCACTGACGTTACACTGGTTAGAAAGTGGTGATCACGATTTTTTGCCGACCAGAGCGTCGGGTCTTACGCAGCAGGCTTTGTT
>JBFJKD010000427.1:0-1270 GCA_041635095.1 Porticoccaceae bacterium | reverse complement strand
TGGCGCCTGGAAGGCAAGGAGTACATCGTCAAGGATGGCGACGTGGTGCACTTCCGCTTTAATGTATAGGCCCGGCATACCGGTGCAGTTTCCCACCGGATTGTTTCATCCAATGCGCAAGAAAATGTCGTGACCAGCATGCACCGCTCGTCAGGGCGTTGGCAAACCGGTCTGTTATTGACACTGGTCACCTGCACGTTGTGGGGTATTCTACC
This sequence comes from Porticoccaceae bacterium, assembly GCA_041635095.1. Taxonomy (GTDB): domain Bacteria; phylum Pseudomonadota; class Gammaproteobacteria; order Pseudomonadales; family Porticoccaceae; genus JBFJKD01. The sequence goes on along the minus strand of JBFJKD010000427.1, from coordinate 1,055 downwards.
CATCGCGGCCAAAGGGGTACTGCTGGAACTCGATGCCTACACCCTTAATTTTTATCGCTTCGCCATCTCCGGGCTATTGCTATGGCCCTACCTGATCCGCCGTCGCCAGACACCGCAACTAAGCGCACTTAAAACCGGCAACGCCTTGCGTTGGGTATTGCTGTGCGGACTGTTTCTGGCAGGCAACTACACCTGCTATATTCTCGCCGTCGAGCGCATGACCCCCGGTGGAGCGCAGGTACTGATTCAGCTGGCGGTGGTACTGTTCCTGGTCGTCAACGTGGTGCTTTTCAAGGAACATTTTTCGCCGCGCCAGTGGTTGGGGTGCCTGCTGTTTGTGGTCGGTCTGCTGGTGTTTTTCCACCGTCGCATCCTGGCCATGGCGGAAGGCTTCGATGCCTACGCAGTGGGGATGGGGCTGATGGTGTTATCGGCATGCAGTTGGGCCTGCTACGCGTCCCTGCAAAAACAGCTACTAACCCGTTTCACCTCGCCACAGATTATGCTCATGCTGTACGGGTTGGGAACCTTGGGATTCCTGCCCTGGGCCCATCCGGTGCAGATTCTGCAACTGTCACCGCCAACATTACTGCTGCTGCTATTTTGCGGCGCCAGCACCCTGATCGGCTCCGGCAGTTTTTCCGAGGCGCTCGCCCATTGGGAAGGCTCCAGGATCAGCGCGGTGCTCGCCACCACGCCCCTGTTTACCCTGATATTTATGTGGGGGCTAAGCTTTTACCCAGGTTTCGCTATTGAACAGGAGCCCCTTACCCCCATCGTGCTGTCCGGAGCGCTAATGGTGGTGCTGGGCGCCGCGCTCGCGGCTGTGGGCAGAGCTCGCTAAGGCAGCGCACTATCTTCTGCACCAACGCACCCCCTTCACCTTGACATCAAAGACCAAACTCGCCAAAATTCGCGACCGTTTAGTAACGCACCCTGTCCCGTGGCTACGTAGCTCAGCTGGTTAGAGCACAGCATTCATAATGCTGGGGTCGGTGGTTCAAGTCCACCCGTAGCTACCATATTCTTCAAAGTGTTACGTGTGGGTAGCCCTT
>JBFJKD010000426.1:0-1276 GCA_041635095.1 Porticoccaceae bacterium | reverse complement strand
CGCCGTCGTCGACAACCGGAGATCGCGCTAAAATGCAGTCGTCGGCCAGAGAAGCGCAGTCGCCTGCAACTTTGGATAAAGCCAGAAACAGAGTTAAAATAAGAGCCAACAGGGAAGTCCAGCACGCTCAGGGCGTCGAGCAGGGCCAGACCCAGGCTGAGTAACGCAGGCAAAATGAGTAGCGCAACGAAAGAATAACTGGAAAGTCCGGAGTGGCGGTATCCAGCCCAAAACCATAAAAAGATTGAATAGATAAAGAGGGAGCGAGGCAATGGAACGTGTATTTGCGAATTTGCTGGTTATATCTGTCCTGTCACTGTCGGTAATGTCCTGTACTCCCACCACCAGCACCTCTGCTGTGGCCAAAACCCCGCCACCGGTGATGGCGGCGCCGAGTGTGGTTAGCCGTGCGGCGGTTGACGAAGTGTCTGGCGCCATCAACACCCCCCGCCAGCAGCAAACAGTGCCCCTGAAAGAGGTTTACGCGGGTCGCGCCGCGGTCATAAATCCGGGTGCGGGGGCTGGTCCGCAGGATACCACCGGGGAAATTACCCTGAATTTTCAGAACTCGCCGATTGCCGAAGTGGTGAAGACGATTCTGGGCGATATTCTGGGCGTGAATTACGCGATTAATGACGCAGTGACCGGTTCCGTATCTATGCGCACCGTGCGGCCGGTGGCGCAGGACGCGTTGATTCCTGTACTGGACAACCTGCTGCGCATGAACGGCGCCGCCATCATAAAAAGCCAGGATTTCTACGAAATTATTCCCATCGACGATGGGGCTCTGACCGGCCTGTCGCCCACCACCCTGTTGAGCGCGGACCGAGGATATCAGGTATTGATCGTACCGCTGCGTTACATCGGGGCAAAGGAAATGGCCAAAATCCTCGAACCGGTGAAATCCGGCAAATCCGTGGTCAAGGTGGATGAATTCCGCAATCTGCTTACCCTGGCGGGTACCCACGGCGAGCTGTTCAATTTACGCGAAACCATCAGTATTTTTGATGTGGACCAGCTCCGCGGCATGTCCGTGGGCCTGTTTCGGGTGGAGAACGTGGAGGCCCGCACCATCCTTGCCGAGCTGGATGCCATCTTTGGCGGCAGCGCCGAAGGGCCTTTAGCGGGGTTGGTGCGATTTACCGTGATGGACCGACTCAATGCCGTGCTGGTGATCACACCCCAGCAGAAATATCTCCACGACGTGGAAACATGGATCAAGCGGCTTGATCAGGCGCAGAATCCGCACGGCACCAACATGTACGTCTACTATGTG
>JBFJKD010000425.1:0-1276 GCA_041635095.1 Porticoccaceae bacterium | reverse complement strand
TGCGCACCCCTTCCTCCATTTCCACCACCAGCACTGCATAGGGGAAAATGGTGTCAAATTCCGGCGACATGGGCATATGGGCCACGGTCCAGGTGTAAATCTTCCCGCGCCCGGACGATTGCCGCCAGCCCCAGTTGGGCGAACCGCACCTGGCGCACATAAAGCGCGGTATGTGCCGCCAGGTCTCGCAGTCCACGCAGCACTGAAAGCACAGTATATTGTTGGCACAGTGCGCCCAGAACTCTTTATCCAGGTAGTGGTTGGGCATGGGCGGGGGATTGGGAATAAACTGCATGTCGCTCATCGAATTATCTCCTCAAAATTGCCAGGCTGCCATCGCCAAAGTCACCCCAGCCGGTCACCACACCAATTTCCGCGTCTTTTACCTGCGCCGCACCGCCATCACCGCGCAACTGTCGGGTCGCTTCGATGGTATGGTTAAGGCCCCATACGTGGGCCTGGGAGTGCAATCCGCCGTGGGTATTCATAGGGTAGCGACCGCCAATTTCGATCTGGCCGTTTTTGACAAACTCACCTACCGCGCCCTGCTCACACATGCCCAACGCTTCGAGCTGTAGCAGCACCACATAGGTAAAACAGTCGTAGATCTGGAGAAAATCCATGTCGGTGGGTTTCACCCCCGCCATGGCAAAGGCTTTTGGCGCCGAATTGCTGAGGCCAATGTGGAACATATCGGGGCGGTTGGCGATGTCGTCCGCCGGGTACGGGTGCCCTTCAGCCGCGGCCATGATATATACCGGGCGATGGGGCAAGTCTTTGGCCCGCTCGGCGCTGGTCACTACCACCGTACAGGCGCCATCGGTTTCCAGACAGCAGTCGTATAGCCGGAACGGCTCGGAAATCCAGCGCGATGCCAGATACTCCTCCATGCTGAGGGTTTTACCCCGAGTAATTGCCTTATCGTTAAATTGTGCGTGTTTGCGGCTGGCAACTGCCACGGCGCCCATGGCTTCGTGGCTAATGCCAAACGTTTGCATATGCCGCATGGCGATCCAGGCGTACATCTGCACGGGGGAGGCGCTGCCGTAGGGCATGTAGTAGTTCATTAAAGTGCGTTCCATGGCCGCCAGGGAAATGGTTTCCTGGTGGGTGACACCCGGCTTGGGGCGCATGGCGGAATAGCCATTCCAGCCGACGGTTACCACCACATTTTTGGCCACCCCGGCAGCTATCGCCATGGCTGCGCTCTGCAGCGCAGTGATCGGACTGGCACCGCCCATGTTTACCGAAACGCTATAACGAATATCTTCGATAC
>JBFJKD010000424.1:0-1277 GCA_041635095.1 Porticoccaceae bacterium | reverse complement strand
TGGCGCAGCCGTTTGAGCCCCGCGCGCTGATCATCTATCAATCGTCCAGGGTGCTGTAACCCGGCACCGGTCGGCCAATTTTCGTTACCCAATACCTGATATTCATAGACCGGCGGTTTTCCCTGTAGCTGCCGAAACATCCCTATTTCTGGTAGTAGCAGACAAGGATTGTCGCGTTTGCTCTGGATAATGTGTTCGAGATAAAGCTGCACCAGTTGCAGGGCACTTTGTAAAGCTGGGACAAATTTTTGGCGCTTCAGTCTCTTTTCAGCAACTGCCTCTATACAAACCAATATTTCATCAGCAAGCAATTTCACGCCCACCAATTCTGCCATGGTCGCGACGCCACTAACTTGTTTGAGTTGTTCCGCAAACTGGGCAAATTGATCACTGTGCAGGGATTGGTCAGGCGCAGGCTCTACGCAAAACCCGTTGGCCAATTCTACCAATGCGTCTACCGAACGCCTGAATTCGGTTTGCAGTACTGCAATCGTGGTAGCTTGAAACACAGGCATCGGCCAGTTGAATCCTTATGTTAATATATTTCCCGTTCAGGGTTCGCAACCACACCGTGTTCGCTATAATGCGCCAGCAGGCGGGAATCTGTATGCGGTGATAATACTTCCGGCCCTCCCCCGGCGCAAACGCAATAAGGAACGTCCGCTTATGCCGCAGCAGTTATTCAAAGCTATGGGCAGCAATTTTCTGGGCCATTCGCCACTTTGGTACAAAAATACCATTTTGGCCTTTCTGCTGCTCAACCCCTTGGTGGTAGTGTTCGTCGATCCCTTCATCGCGGGCTGGCTACTGACTGGTCAGTTTATATTCACCCTGGCGATGGCTCTCAAGTGCTACCCGCTGCAACCCGGCGGCCTCCTCGCTCTGGAGGCCGTCTTGCTCGGTCTCACCGACCCGAGCACCGTATACCGGGAAGCGATCGGCAACTTCGAAGTGATATTACTGCTGATGTTTATGGTGGCAGGTATCTATTTTATGCGCGAATTGCTGTTGTTTACGTTCACTCGCATTTTAGTTGGAGTGCGCTCCAAAACCGTGCTGTCGTTGTTGTTTTGCGGATCCGCCGCCTTTCTATCCGCTTTTCTGGATGCACTCACCGTAACCGCCGTACTCATTACAATCGGGTTTGGATTTTACGGCGTCTACCACAAGGTGGCCTCCGGCAAGACCATATTGCACCCGGATCACGATGTGGGGGACGACGCTCAGATTCACGAATACCGCCGACAGGATCTCGATCAATTTCGTAGTTTTCTGCG
>JBFJKD010000423.1:0-1300 GCA_041635095.1 Porticoccaceae bacterium | reverse complement strand
GGTTACAGATTTGCTTGCGCTTATTCCAGACGAAGCCAGCGGCCGGTGACATCGCTACCAAAATAGTCCGGGCTGTGTCGGGCGCCAATGGATCAGCCGGATTGCGTTCAATAACATCTCAAATCTCAACACCTAATCCGTCCGCGGAGATTTGCTATGTGTACCACCGAACAGAGAAAGTCTTTCTGACTGCCCACAATGCGCCATGCGGTGTATTCGCCGCACCAACGCAAACAGGTGTAGAGGTATAGAGATGAATTATTCAATTCCATTGGCAATTCTGGTTATGGCGCTCGGTCTGAGTGCCTGTGATCGCCCCACTGACACGACGGTGGTTGTTCCATCGGGGGTTCCCGGTCCGGCGGGCCCACAGGGTGCGACTGGCGAGAAGGGAACTACCGGATATACCGGCGCGCAAGGAGCGACTGGAGACAGGGGAACTACCGGATATACCGGCGAGCAGGGCGTGACGGGAGAGACAGGTGAAACCGGTGGCACCATTGTGGTTGTGCCGATTCAGGAGTAATACAGGACGTAGCTGCGGGGCGTTTATGGACGCCCTGCGCTGGGTTTTGGCAAATCCAGGCGGAATATCTCTTTCTGGTAGTTTGAGCGCGCCCTTTTTTTGCGGATTGCGCGGAAAAATCACCGCCTTGGTCGCTGTTGTCCATCCGGCACCGGGTCGCCTCAAGAATTCAAATGGAGCCGCTGAAATTCCGGCGCAAGCCGGTGAGCCCACCAGTGAGTTAAAACTCGGCAAGAACGCTGTCGAGATAGCGCAGGCCCACCGCTGTGGCTTTGAGATTGTCACCAGCGGGTTCCACCAGGCCGTTGGCGCTGAGGTTCAACCAGAGGCTCTCAATATTTTTGAATGAAAGTCCGGTGCGCTCCTTGAAATAATGGGCGGGCACACCGTCGTTCAGGCGCAGGGCATTCATTAAAAATTCCAGTGGTAATTCGTCGCTTTTCAGGACGCGGGTTTGCGCCATAAAGTCGTCCGTGCGCGCCAGATAATCCTGCGGGGCCCGGGTTTTGCGGGTGCGCACGATATGCCGTTGGTCGGCCATCGTAATCTTGCCGTGAGCCCCGGCCCCGATACCCAGATAGTCGCCAAACTGCCAGTAGTTGGTGTTGTGTAGAGATCGTCTGCCCGGCGCGGCGTAGGCGGAGACCTCGTACTGTCGATATCCTGCGGCGGCCAGCAGGGCGTGACCACGGGTTTGGATGGCCTCGAGGATGTCTTCTGCTGGCAACGCCGGCGGGACGTTATAGAAAGCGGTATTGGGCTCGATGGTCAATT
>JBFJKD010000422.1:0-1301 GCA_041635095.1 Porticoccaceae bacterium | reverse complement strand
TTAGGAATCGCCATCATACCGTTCAGCGCGTCCGACATTTTCCACACCAGCCCCAGACTCATTTGAGTGCCGGTAAAGATGCCAGCGATCCACAGTAATCTGAACGGCAATATGACTTTCGGCCCCATCAGGTATTCGGCACAGCGCTCCCCGTAATAACTCCAGCCGAGCATAGTGGTGAAAGCGAATAATACCAGGCACAGGGCGACGACCTTGTCGCCGTAGGGAAGAGTCTGACTAAACGCGGTGGCCGTCATCACCGCACCTTCGGTCGCGCCGTGCCATACACCGGAAGTAATCAGTACCAGACCGGTCATTGAACAAATCACAATGGTGTCGATAAAGGTGCCGAGCATCGCAATCGTCCCCTGGCGCACTGGGCTATTGGTGGCCGCCGCCGCGTGGGCTATGGGGGCACTGCCAAGCCCCGCCTCATTGGAAAAAATGCCCCGGGCCACACCCATTCTCAGGGCGAGCATGACGCCGGCACCCGCAAATCCCCCGCTCGCTGCTACCGGAGAAAATGCGCTCTCGATGACCAGCAATAACGCCGCCGGAATCTGCGTAAAGTTTATGGTTAACACCACCAGCGCAGCACCTACATACAACAGGGCCATAAAGGGCACCAACTTACCAGCGACGTCGGCGATGCGTTTTATACCACCCAAAATTACCGCCGCCACAAGAATCGCCAACACCATACCGGTGACTAATGTCGGGACGTTAAAGCTGTCTTTCATCACCTGAGATACCGCATTGGACTGCACCGTATTCGCCAGACCAAAACCCGCCAGGGTTCCGAATAACGCGAACAGAAATCCGAGCCAAGCCCAGGATTTGCCCAGTCCATTTTTGATGTAATACATCGGACCACCAACTTTTTGCCCCAGCGCGTCGGTTTCCCGGTAATGGACCGCGAGTACTGCCTCGGAATACTTGGTGGCCATGCCCACCAGGGCGGTACACCACATCCAGAACAACGCCCCGGGACCGCCGATAGCAATCGCCGTGGCAACCCCGGCGATATTGCCGGTACCGACGGTGGCGGACAGCGCCGTCATCAAGGCATTGAAGGGCGTAATCTCCCCTTCGCCCTGATTGCGCCGACCGGAAAACAACTGGCGAAACGCGTAGGGAATATTGCGCAAGGTGATGCCCCGCAGCCCCACCGTGAGATAACAACCGGTGCCCAGTAACAATATCAACATCACTGGACCCCACACAAAGCCATTTATCAGATCAATCAGTTGCTCGAACATATGCTTATCAGGCCCGGTTTTTTATACTTGTGGCGGTACATG
>JBFJKD010000421.1:0-1326 GCA_041635095.1 Porticoccaceae bacterium | reverse complement strand
TTTGGTGCCCGGCGGCAGGACCGATATGGAAGCACTGCTGTTCGGTGACATCCTGACGGTTACCGCAAGTGAAGTAGTTGCTATGTGGGTGACATCAGCCGCAGTGCTGTTGGTGCTGAAAAATCGCTGGCAACCCCTGTTGGCGACGATTGTTCACCAGGACCTTGCCAGCGTTGAGGGTGTGGCTGTTACTCGCTATAAAGTTTTGTTGAAACTATTGCTGGCGTTGATAGTTGCTATTTCAATGAAAATCGTCGGTGTGTTGCTAATCACGGCGTTGCTGATTATCCCGGCTGCGACAGCGCGGCGGTTCAGTATTACGCCCGAGCAGATGGCCCTGGCGGCGAGCGCTCTGGCCGCGGCCAGTGTGTGTCTGGGTCTGGGGATGTCGTGGTTTTTCGATGTTCCGGTCGGGCCAGCCATCGTTTTGAGTGCCAGTGCTTTGTTTTTGTTGATGACGGTTCGCGCATCGCCACTACGCAGCATGCAAAAAACTGGATAATCCCCTGTTTTGTCTTCCTTCGCCAAAAGCCAGATTGAGCGCGCCAGGTTCTATTTATTGTAGTTTGGTTAAATTATGCCGGACTTCGAACTGTTGGGTCTGTATTAAAAATGTTGGCTGCGTAATCTGGTCGTCCTTTCTCGGGACTATAAAAGGCGGTGCTGTTTTTGCCGATTTTTTTGGCCTGGTAAAGCGCAAGGTCAGATTGTCGGATGAGTTCAGTCAACGTTTTCTGCTCCTGGGCAGGTCGCGTTACAGAAATACCGATACTCACCGCAGTCGTCAGGGTGACGCTATCAGCGTCGATGCTGAGATGGCTAATGATGGCGTGTATTTTTTCGGCAAACGATTGCGCTCCTGCGCGGTTTGTTTCGGGTAACAACAGGACAAATTCATCGCCACCGTAGCGGCCCGCCAGGTCGCTATCCCGTTTGATGGCGAGCAGGGCTTCGCCGATTCCAGTCAGCAGCCGATCACCGACCGAATGGTCGTGATTGTCGTTGATCTGTTTAAAGTCATCGACGTCGATAAAAAGCAGGGCAAATTCGGATTGTTTCCGTTTGGCCAGCTCTGCATAGGACTCTGCGCTGCCTATAAACGCGTTGCGCGTCATCAGGCCAGTTAACTGGTCGTAAGTAGCTAGTCGGCGGTTTTCGTCTTCAAGCGTGGAAATCTTGAATAGCTGATGTACAAGCGGGATAGAAAAAACCGGCACGATGATCACGGTAACGAGTGCAGCGATCCATAAGTGAAGCGTCTCCAGGGGCAGTCCGACGATCGAGTAACTTGCCCAGACCAATAATACCGAAGTGGCGGCTCCAAGG
>JBFJKD010000420.1:0-1349 GCA_041635095.1 Porticoccaceae bacterium | reverse complement strand
TGCCCACGAATATCCGCGTGCCGATTCCCGCCGTGTTGGCCATTTACGCACGGGAAAATGGCCAGGGTATGGTCTTCCAGACGGGGGGGCAGGAACCGCCGCAAGGACCGGACCAACCTGTTGGGCCGGGTCCGGGCAAGTCGCTGAGCAAGGGGCCGGGTAAAGGGAAGTCGGGTGGCGCGGAAAGAAAGTTGCACATTGTTAAGTAGGTAAATTGTTAAGTAGGTAAGCAGAAATAGCAGCAGTTTCCCGAGTGCTGTCGCCACTAAATTTTCGCGAACTGTGAACGCGCTTAGTGGCCAGTCGCGGGTTGTGCCATGCAACTTTAATCGAACATTTACAAAAAGCGAATCACAACAGGAAAAGAGGAAACCAATGAACGATCCGGTAGTGATAGTGGGTATGGCGCGCACGCCAATGGGTGGCATGATGGGTGAGCTGTCAGGGGTAACCGCTCCAGAGCTGGGAGCCACGGCGATCGCTGCGGCGTTGGCACAGGCAAATGTTGCCGCTGCGGATGTTGGCGAAGTACTGATGGGTTGTGTGTTGCCCGCCGGGATTGGTCAGTCACCGGCACGTCAGGCGGCGCTGGGTGCAGGACTACCGGTTGGGGTAGGCACTACCACGGTCAATAAAATGTGTGGTTCGGGCATGAAAACGGTGATGATGGCCTGCGATACTTTGTCTGCGGGGCAAACCGAAATTGTGGTCGCCGGTGGTATGGAAAGTATGAGTAACGCACCGTATTTATTGCCAAAGGCGCGCAGCGGTTACCGTCTTGGCCACGGCGAAGTGCTGGACCATATGTTTACCGACGGTCTGCAGGATGCCTATAACGGCGGGCTGATGGGGACTTTTGCAGAACAGTGTGCCGACAAATATGCGTTTACCCGTGAACAACAGGACGCATACGCCGTTGAATCCCTGCGGCGCGCGAATGCGGCGATAGCGGACGGTAAATTTAAAGCCGAAATAGCACCCGTCACTGTCAAGAACCGTGGTGGCGAGATCGTGGTGGATACCGACGAACAACCGGGCAACGCCCGACCGGATAAAATCCCCAATCTGAAACCGGCGTTTAAAAAAGATGGCACCGTGACGGCTGCCAACGCGAGCTCTATTTCCGACGGCGCCGCAGCGCTGGTATTGATGCGTCACAGCGAAGCGGCCAAACGGGGTTTGCAGCCCCTGGCGACGATTTGTGGTTACACCCAGTTCGCCCGCGAGCCGGAGTGGTTTACCACTGCACCGGTGGGCGCGCTGCAATTACTTTTCGAGAAAACTGGCTGGTCCGTGGCGGATGTCGACCTCTTTGAGATCAACGAAGCGTTTGCAGTGGTGCCGATGGC
>JBFJKD010000419.1:0-1353 GCA_041635095.1 Porticoccaceae bacterium | reverse complement strand
CGGGCTGCTGGGCTGGCATATTCATCCTCTTGAAAACAAACTGACATTAACTCAGGTAACGCAAATTAAACCATGGTGCAAATATACGCCTGTATTGTTTGCCGCAGGCCTGAGATGGGCCGGCGCCGTTGTCCGGACACCTGCCCTTGAATAACACCGGCGACCGCTACCCAATGGAGGATAGCAACAGCGCTAACAACTGCCGGGTAGAAAAATTGTTGTCGGCCAAGATACCATCTTCAGTGCTGCTAACACAGGTGGAGCATGACGATAGTCCTTTGCGGTTCTGGCGCCACCGTGCCGACGGGATGAGACGGGATGAATTGTCCACACTACTTTGTTCAGACACTTCCAGGCTCTGACACGTTAGCTCCTATTACAGGTCTGCTCTTACACCTCAGGTCCTACACCTCAGGTCCTACACCTCAGGACCTGCACCTCAGGACCTGCACCTCAGGTTGTACACTTCAGGTCGTACTCGGGCGGGCGGAGCTTTCTGCTTATGGTAGATAGGAGCAGGAGAGGCATTGGACAGAGTAAAACTCGGCAGGTACTATCGGTTGGGTAACTGTGCGCGGTTGGGTAGCTGTGCGCGGTTTGAAAACTACTCACATTGTCAACTGTCACGGAGCTGATTGAGGGGTGAGCGGGTTTTTGCCGACGGCTCCGCGTCTCGGCACTGGGTCATTGTACAGACGACAGTAGTTGGGTATACATTAGCCTCCTTTCGAGCGTGAAATCCCATAGTGAGTTGTGAAAAAACGTAACAGGAATCGCGCAATGAATGAAGATGTGTCGTACACGCCCCCTCAGGTCTGGCAATGGGAGGCCGAAAGCGGTGGCAGATTCGCGAATATCAACCGCCCCGTCGCTGGTGCCACCCATGAAAAAGCTCTACCAGTCGGAAAACATCCGATTCAGCTCTACTCCCTGGGTACCCCCAATGGGGTAAAGGTAACCATTCTACTGGAGGAACTACTCGCGCTCGGGCATAGCGGCGCCGAGTACGACGCCCATTTGATTGATATTATGGAAGGCGACCAGTTTAGCAGTGGCTTTGTAGCGGCCAACCCCAATTCCAAAATTCCGGCGATGTGGGATCGCAGCGCCTTGCCCCCCATCCGCGTGTTTGAGTCCGGGGCCATGCTGGTGTACCTGGCTGAAAAATTTGGTGCATTTATACCGTCCGATCCGGCCGGCCGCGCGCAGTGCCTGTCCTGGTTGTTCTGGCAAATGGGCAGCACCCCTTATCTGGGTGGTGGCTTCGGACATTTCTATGCGTATGCGCCCGAAAAAATTGAATACGCCATTAACCGTTATACGATGGAAGTAAAACGTCAGCTGGATGTGCTG
>JBFJKD010000418.1:0-1367 GCA_041635095.1 Porticoccaceae bacterium | reverse complement strand
CGGTGGCATATTCTTGCCCGGAAAGCGCTGTCTCCGAGGCAATATTTGTATGGAAACTCGCCCGCCGCACATCATTGTGATCTGTCGAATGGGTACCGTGGCCACTGGTTTGCCCGTTTGCTGGCATCATCAATCCCAGTAATATCAGGCACACCCAGCGCCGAGCGTGGACATTCGAACAAATCATCATGGAGAACCGACCCACTGCATAGTTGTATACGAATTTCCGCTTGTATGGTCAAACGTCGCGCTGCTTGGCGGCGACACCGGGGAAATTAAACTGTCTAAATCTGCCGCGCGCGCCACCAGCTTGATTAAGTTACCATTTTACAGACCCTGACGGGTACATAAAGTTCTGGGCTTTCTGGTAATCCGCTCCTTGGTTTGACGGGGATCAACCGCGTATGATGGATCAAAACCAGCAATCATCATTCACCCATCGCGTAAACGTCCCAGCATCGGGACCCACACAGGCAGAGGCCATGAGCAACGATATTGAACGATTCGAAACTATTCGGCTGAGCCGGCATGCCGCCGGATTCGCAACACTGCTTCTTAATCGCCCCGATGCACTCAACGCCATGAATCCCGCGTTGATTAACGATATTTCCCGTGCCTGCGACGTCGTTGCACAGGATTCCACCATACGGGCGCTGATTGTCACTGGTGCCGGCCGCGCCTTTTGTGCCGGGGGCGATATTCACGAAGACGTAAACCCACTGCGCTCCAAATCAGTTGCAGATTTTCATCGTTACATCGACGACGCGATGGTCATGTATCGACAATTGATCGAACTGGATATGCCCGTTATCGCAGCCATCAATGGCATCGCAGTAGGCGGCGGTTTCGACATCGCGCTGTGCTGCGATATGCGCATTGCTGGCGCGAGTGCAAAATTTGGAGAGTTCTTTGTGCGTATGGGGCTCGCCCCCGAAATTGGCAGTTATCTGTTGCCGCGTCTGGTGGGGGACGGCTGGGCCAAACGCCTCGCCATGACCGGGGATTTGATCGACGCGCAACTGGCACTGCGCATTGGACTGGTTGAGGAAATCGTAGACGACCAGCAATTGATTGCCCATGCGGAACAACTTGCCGCACGCCTGGCCACGGGACCCTGCGCTATCGGCGCGATCAAAAAAGCCATCAATGTCTCGTACGGTATGAATCTGGATGCGGCGGCCGACCACACCCTCAGGCTACAGTATCAAATGGTACACACAGAAGATCATAAAGAAGCGGTAACCGCGTGGCTGGAAAAACGCAAACCGGTATTTTCAGGTCGGTAGCAAACAGGCACCGCAGGCTTCGGGCTGTTTTATACATGCCTGAGGCCGCTGTATTCGGGTTCTCTAACGATCAGGCCGCTT
>JBFJKD010000417.1:0-1368 GCA_041635095.1 Porticoccaceae bacterium | reverse complement strand
GGAGCGCAGACAAACCCAGGCGATATCTTCAACTGCCGACCCTAGATGAGCGCACTCCCAATCCAGTACCGCGCGAATGCCCTGTGGGCCAAGGATTAAATTTCCGTTGCGATAATCCCCGTGTACGATGGATTGTGTCGTAGCCGCTGGGCGATGTGTTTCCAGCCAACGAATGCCTACGTCAATTGCTGGATGGTATTCACCGTAGCTATCGTAACGGGCAATTTGCGCCGCTAGTGGATCGGCACTGTCCGCAGTATGAGCAAGAAAGTCTGCTTCCCCGCTATCTATGCCGTGTAGCTGCGCCAGTATTTCACCCGTTTGACGTGCAAAGCGCTCGCGCGCTGGCGCATAAACAGGATCGTTCAGGAGTACCTTGGGCAAACTATCGCCCTCAATACAGGACATGACGAAACCACGGCCAAGGTGATCGTCCGCATCCATTTCGAATATTGGTTCTGGTACCGGCAGGTGGTGGCGATGGGCAATCTGCAATAATTTAAACTGATCCTGTGGCGGCAGAAATGGCGAGTTTGCAGCGCGGTAAGTTTCCTGCCGAAAAACCAGCCGTCGTTGGCTCCCCGACGCATGCAGATCGAACAACAATGTGCGGTTCGAGCCGCCGAGTACCGCCGCTTTAACACTGCCAATATCGGCACCTTCACCGTAGCGGCGTTTGATAGCTGCCCGCAGGGCAACTGTCAGTTCGGCAATAATCTGGGGACTCTTGACGCTGTCGTTCATAGATTGACTGCTGCTGGGAGGGGCAAAAACTACAGCGGATAACCGACCGGTTCCCCATCCTCGAGAAATTCAATGTATTCGGTGATACCAATACCCGGACGGCCATCGTCCCAACGCCATGCAGTGAATCCTTCTGCGATACGGCAAGCCAGAGATTGGTCGCCGACCTGGCGACGATTTCTGAGGGGTGCGAGTGTCATTACCTTGCCCTCAAGCAGAACGGAACGCTGGGCAGTCCTGACCCCAAGCTGTATGGCAACAGGATCTTTACGCGGGCTCCATTGGGTGATCACATCAAGATCGATAATTTCTTCATACTGCCCGTCGTATAAAACTACGCCCTGGCGGTGTACGACGCCATCCCGCCCCGTGCGCTTAAGCAGCATAAAACCACGATCAGCGCCAAAATTGGCAACAAACAGGCGATAAAAATAAATGTTAGTCCAGTAGCGCGGACCCCAGGAGTGATCGCGCCAGCCGTAACCATCCAGGGTTAGCGTTGTATCGCCCAGCTTTATGGTTCCGACGGTCCGGGTATGCTGGTTAAAATGTCCGAGGGAAAAATCCCGCCCGTACATGGTGTCTTCGTTGGTCGCAGCGGGCTCGCCGCCGTGCATGGGCGAG
>JBFJKD010000416.1:0-1381 GCA_041635095.1 Porticoccaceae bacterium | reverse complement strand
TGCTGTGGGACGACTCGGAGTACAACGTCGCGGTTGGGCAGATCAACCGGCACTTCCCCGGCCTGAACACCCTGGAGATCGTGTTTGAGTCGAAAGATCCCGAAAGTCCCAATCGACTGGTGCGCCAGGCCGACCCCATTTTCAAGATGCTGGCCATTCAACGCATGATTGAAAGTGAAGCCGTGCCGCCGGAAGCAACCCTGTCCTTTGGCGATTACCTGCCGGAAGCCAATCGTCTGTTTAGTGGTGGCAACCCCAAATGGGCGCCCCTCGACCTGGACAATGCGGCTGTAGAAGCGGCAGCGGGAGCCGTGTTGTTTGGTACCAGCCCGAAAGCGTATCTGCACGTGAGCGACTTTGTGCAGCAAAACGGTACGGTGTCGCTGTGGTATAAGGACAATAAGCAAGAGACCGTGGATCAGGCGCTGGCCCAGGTGCGCGGGATTCTCGACAAGATAGGTCTGGATCACGAAACCTTCAGAATTCGTCTCGGCACCGGGACCATCGCACTGCAGCAGTCCATCAACGATACCGTCGACAAGTACCAGTGGATTATTCTCGGGTTCCTGAATCTGGTTATTCTGGTTACCTGTAGTTACGCCTATCGCTCTGTCCTCGCGGGCATAATCTTGTTGATACCGGTGAACCTGTCCAATATGTTTCTGGCGGCAGTGATGGTCAGTATGGGTATTGGTCTGGATGTAAATACGCTGCCGATCGCGGCTATTGGTATTGGCGTGGGTATCGACTACGGTATTTACCTGTTGAGCAGGATTTGCGAGGAATATCAGGATCATGAAGATTACGGTCTCGGCATTCTGGCGGCGGTTGCCACCACTGGCAAGGCCATTTTCTTTACCGCCACTATCGTACTGATCAGCATTCTGCCCTGGTACTTCCTGTCGGGCCTGAAGTTCCTCGCCGATATGGGTCTGCTGCTGGTGATGGTGATGCTGATCAATATGGTGATCGCCCTGGTCGTACTGCCGCTACTGGTATGGCTGATTAAACCCAAATTTGTAGCTTCCAAGGATCTGCTGGTTGGCGAAGGTGTCGATCTGTCGGATTACACCGGTGGCGACGAGGCATACAAATAGGGATGCACCGCCGGGGGGAACGCGACTGGGTCCCAGGTGTCGAAACCACAGTTTCAAGCCAAAGTTCCGGCGGAGCGATACGGATTAACAATGGAGAAGTTATGCAAGGAAAGCCGACAACAAAGTGTTAAGGGTAGTTCATTTGATTTAATTGGGAGGGGTTAGATATGCATATTAAAAAATACGATTTTGACTACGGCCGTCGCTTTTTTATGGACAAGCTGGCGAAGGGCGCCATGGGTACCGGGGTATTGACTGCCCTGTGGCCGTTGATCGGCAATACT
>JBFJKD010000415.1:0-1385 GCA_041635095.1 Porticoccaceae bacterium | reverse complement strand
CGTTTCAGGGTGCGCCGCTGTTGTCGGCTGGGTAAAAATTCCGGGACGAGAATGCGTACAGGTATGCAGGCTTTGCAGTGCGTGCAGCGGGGAGTGTAGATATACTGGCCACTACGACGAAAGCCTACGCCGGAAAGGCGATTGTAAGTCTGCGCATCGATAGTTAGTTGGGGGTCCACAAAGGCGGTTACCGCCTTTTGATCGGGCAGGTAGCTACAGCGATGCGGCTCGGTTAAAAAGAGCCTGATTTTTTGCAGATCTGGTGAGATGTCCCTGGTCATTTCCGCCCAGCCAAAGCCAACTTGTTAATAAACCTTATCCGAAATAAGGCTTTTAGGCCAGTCCAATTCCCACCCAGCGGTACTGTTGAGCGCGCCGATAAATTCGGCTCGTGGTAGCAGGGTAGCACCCATGGAACTCAAGTGCGGGTTCGTAATTTGGCAGTCAAGTAATGTAAATCCAGCCTGGTAAATTCCAGCCGTAAGATGGGCCATAACGATTTTGGAGGCATTGGCACGATTGCTGAACATAGATTCGCCGCTAAAAACGGCGCCCGTAGCAACGCCATACAACCCTCCGGCGAGGGCGCCGTCGATCCAGCATTCCACTGAGTGCGCGTGTCCTACTATGTGCATATCCATGTAAGCTTGCTGTATATCTGGTGTAATCCAGGTTTCAGGTCGCCCGGCACGCGGCGCCGCACAGTTTTCCAGTACCGCTTCAAACGCAAAATCCACACGAATTTGATAATGTTTGCGGGTTAAAATTTTGCGCAGCCCCCGCGAGATATGTAGACGGTCCGTGTGGATTACCGCGCGCGGATTCGGACTCCACCAGAGCAGTGGTTGGCCCTCGGCATACCATGGAAAAATTCCCTGCCTATAGGCTGCGAGTAGCGTGTTTACCGACAAATTACCGCCTGCGGCGAGCAGCCCATTAGGTTCGAGCAGCGCGGTTTCCGGGTCGGGAAAGACCGGGTTTGTCGGATCGAGGAACGGCAGTGACACGGAGTTTACTTAATTCATATTATCGAGAAATTTCTCGGCATCGAGCGCGGCCATGCAGCCCGATCCGGCCGAAGTCACTGCCTGGCGATAGACATGGTCGGCGACATCCCCAGCGGCGAATACACCGTTGATGCTGGTCGCGGTAGCGTTTCCGTCCAGCCCCCCCTGAACTGTGATATAGCCGTTCTTCATCGCCAGAATTTCCTTAAAAATATCGGTGTTTGGTGTGTGCCCGATAGCGATAAATACGCCATTAGCATCCATGTCGAGGGTATTTTTGTCCAGAGTGTTCTGTAATCTGATTCCCGTGACGCCTTTATCGTCTCCGAGAATTTCGAGGGGTGTATGATTCCAGACGATAGAGATATTGCCGTTTCG
>JBFJKD010000414.1:0-1392 GCA_041635095.1 Porticoccaceae bacterium | reverse complement strand
GTGTTCGACCACCCCCAGAATTCCGCCGGGCTTAAGGGCTTTATAAAATAACGCAAACGCCTGAGCTTCACTTTTGGCGCCCAGCCAGTTGTGCACATTGCGAAAAGTCAGTACCCGGTCAGCACTGCCGTCAGGCACCGTTAACAATGACTGTTTGGGGTCGAATAATGCCAGCTTCACGGCGCCGTAAACAGCCCCATCCCCGGCCAGCTTGGCCTTGAAACGGGCGAGATTGGTGTTGTAGTAAGCCACACCCGTGTTATCCGGAAAGTGTGCGGCGTAATAGGTCCCAGCGCGCAGATAGGGGGCCAATATTTCGGTGTACCACCCCGCCCCTGGCCAAATCTCCACCACCGACATAGTGGGCTCCACTTGGAAAAAAGCCAGTGTGAGAGCCGGATTGCGGAATTCGTCGCGCTCGGCAAACGCCTCGGTGCGATGCTTGCCTTGCAGAATATTGTCACCCACCACCGCATTTGCCGCCGCGCTGAGTAACCCTCCAAGCAGTACCACACCTGCACACCCTGCATATTTCCGTAGTCTTGCCAATCTGGTAGTGGGCCTTGCGATTTTCATGGTTGTCTCCCGTTGCTTTCATGATTGCTCGTGCTGAATAAATGGCTGCTGTGTCGACACGTACCCCTTATTTACACTTGCTCCGTCGACACCTGTTCGCTCGTCCGGCATCCCTCCACGCTAGCAATTTTTTGCTCGAATGTCTGCGTTCGGTCAATGCGTTTACCGACTTTAAGCGTCGGCGCAATTGGTACCCGCCCAGTTCATCTGCCAAACAATGACAGGCATTGACCGCCGCCATCACCGTGTCGCATTTGCGCTCGATACTATCCCCATGAGCATACACCCCGCGAGCATGCACCCCGTGGACATGCATTTGAAAACTGAGCACATTTTCTTTAAAAATCCTGCGACATTCGGGGATTTCCGCCGAAACCGATATATTCCCCCCAGGGGCCATCAAACACAAATCCACAGTGCGTTCACCAACAGCCTTCACTCGCCAGCCGACCAGCAGTATGCCATTTCCAAAACCCGATGCAACGACGGCGCCCCGCTCGGTAACGGACATTCGTTTCAGGTTCCATTACAATCGCCCCCAGACATCAATAA
Source organism: Porticoccaceae bacterium (assembly GCA_041635095.1). Lineage (GTDB taxonomy): Bacteria > Pseudomonadota > Gammaproteobacteria > Pseudomonadales > Porticoccaceae > JBFJKD01. The sequence continues at coordinate 264 of JBFJKD010000414.1, read as the reverse complement.
TAATGCCTGTAACAGGACAAACCACTTGCCCATGGAAACGATCAAATGATCAGCCAAGTTGCTACCGCCATGCTTATCCTGTTGATGTTCGGCATGGGCCTCGGGCTGACCACTCGAGATTTTCGCCGCGTGGCGGAAGTCCCCAGGGCAACTCTGATCGGACTATGCGGACAACTCTTGCTGTTGCCGGTACTGGGTTTTGGCTTGTGTCTCGCACTCAACCTGTCCCGGGACCTCGCCATTGGCGTCATGTTGCTGACCCTG
>JBFJKD010000413.1:0-1393 GCA_041635095.1 Porticoccaceae bacterium | reverse complement strand
GCGATCGACTTCAACGCGTCGGTGGCCAGCCGGTCGGGATCGAGACTGCCGGTCAGCACGGCGCGCATCAGATTTGCCTTGGCGCGTGGCGATGCTTCTTCGCGCGGTGCGATGCGAAAGATGGGACACATGCGTTCTGCATCCCAGGTGGTTCGGCAGCGGCCGCAGCCGTTGCACGAGCGCGCCGCGTGGGCGATGCCGGGCTCGTCCCAGACCAGTTGCAGTGCCAGCCGTTGCCGCGGACGGCTACAGCGGGCCGATTCGACTGATTATCGGCATTTATATGGATGGCACTGTGGCGGGGGTCAGGGTTCGATCCCACACTGAAACTCCGGGCCTCGGCGATAAAATTGATCTCAAAAAACACCCCTGGATACTGTCCTTTAACGGCAAGTCCCTGAATAATCCGCTCGCGGACGGGTGGCGCGTAAAAAAAGATCAGGGCACATTTGATCAATTTACCGGGGCCACCATTACTCCGCGCGCGGTGGTCGCACAGGTCTACGCGACACTGGAGTATTTCGCTCAGGACCGCGGGCGCTTACTGGCGGAATTAACCCATGCGAGGCTCTCGCCTGCGGGGCAAAAAGAGCGTGGGGAAACGCGCGCGGATCAAATCGACATAACTGACCCAGTGTTAAACAATGCACCTGATCAGGAGCACAACATTGACGGACGATAACCATTACGCCGCGATTGCCGGCAACGGCCTGTGGCACAACAACCCGGCATTGGTGCAGCTGCTGGGATTGTGTCCACTGCTGGCCGTGACCGGTTCGGTGGTCAATGCGCTGGGGTTAGCACTGGCAACCACGCTGGTGTTAGTGGGTTCGAATTGTGCGGTGTCTGCCATTCGCCATCAGGTTTCCGACGCCATCCGGATTCCCGTATTTGTGATGATTATCGCGACCTTTACCACCTGCGCCGAAATGTTGATGAAAGCCTACACCTACGAGCTCTACCAGATTCTCGGTATTTTTATTCCCCTGATCGTTACCAACTGCGCCATTCTCGGCCGCGCCGAGGCATTTGCCAGCAAAAATTCGTTAATACCCGCTGCCTTTGATGGGCTGAGCATGGGCCTGGGCTTCGCCGCCGTGTTAGTCGTGCTCGGCGCAATTCGCGAGGCCTTGGGCAGCGGCACCCTGTTTGCCGATATGGATTTGCTATTCGGCGCGCAAGCAGCCCACTGGCGCATACATCTGTATGGGACGGGCCACGGCTTGCTGGTCGCTATTTTGCCGCCCGGCGCATTTATCATCACCGGGCTGTTGATCGCAGCCAAAAACGGCCTGGATTTGCAACGGCACAAGCGTCGTTCCGCGCACCCGGTGACGGCCATCACCCCGGGCGCCAAACGCGTGCGTACGACCGGCATCATCCAGTAAATGCG
>JBFJKD010000412.1:0-1397 GCA_041635095.1 Porticoccaceae bacterium | reverse complement strand
GGGTGATTCTTACCAAAGCGGGCCATCTCCAGGGAATCTGACACAATGCCGCCAGTTTCCTCCGCCAGAGCCTGTATCGCCGGGTCGGTGTAGTAGTGAGCGACGATGACGGCGTCTCGGGCTATCAACAGCGCCCTGATGCGCTCTTTATACTGCTCGCGCTGAGCGGGCGTTTCCGTAGGCTCACTGTGGATGCGATCCAGATGCTTCTCAACCATTTTGCGAAGTTGCGGGTTCTCTGCAACCGAGAGTCTTTGTATTTCAGTCATAACTAAAAGGAGCATGTAAAAGATTCGAGGATTCTAGCACAGGGAGAGCCAGTCACTGGTTATGTAGGCAGCTATCTGCCGGCTCGCCACGGCAAGTGACCGCAAAAACCGGCATGCACCTGAAAACGACTGGTCCCAGCGCAGTTTTGGGGCGCGCTAAGTGCCAGCCGATTCGGTGTTACTGAATGGTGTCAGAACCGCTTTGCGGGATAAATGATAGACCAGCAATGTCAACGGCATGCGCAGATAATGACCCCGCAAATGAAATAACGACCGCCCCGAATTCGTGCCAAACGTAGCGCAACTGGCGTGCACGGGCCGTAAAACACGCTCAAAAAAACTATCCATCCAGGCCAAGGGCAGCGTTGGCCGCCATAACGCCTCGCATCGCTCGAGCACAGGATCGGGTACCGGCGTTTTCAATATACGCCGCGCATAACGAAGCGCATAGAACAGTGGCGGCAACAGATCCAATTCCTGCCCCCTGTCCAACAAATCCTGCCAACAGGACTCGGTGCCATCATCGTACAGACGAATCAAACCATCTATATCAAGCAGATCTCTGAAAGCATGGTCGAACTCGGAATCCATAAACAGGTGGGCAGCCGAGTGAAGAATCATATCTGGCGGCGACAGAGTCGACACGCCATTGAGTCCTGGAACCGGCGCTACGGCGGCAAATAATTTGTCCGCAGGTGGATGCAGGCGCGCAGTCAACGGCAGAATCGTGTGGTGAATATCCAGCACCGTGCCGCGTTTTCGGTGCATCAATGGCGGCAATTCATGCATCCACTGTCGATAGTATTGCTGGTCGTATTTAGAATGGTAGGTATTCGTCCAACCATACCAGCGCAAGGCATCTTCGAGGTTTTTTAACCGTGATTCCGGGACCAGAATATCAATATCACTAAATACTCGGCCCCTGGCAAAGTCCGCTTCAGCCGCGAGATAGGCGGTGCCCTACAGCAGCACCAGCGGAATATTCAGCCCACTGAAAATGGGTAAAAATTGCTCGATTTCGACACGAGCATCACGATAATTTTTGTTAGCCATCACGTTTGCGGCATCAAGATGCCAGCGCACGGGCTGCGGCACTGAATCCAGCTCGCCAGAAAGCGTCAGCCGGGC
>JBFJKD010000411.1:0-1408 GCA_041635095.1 Porticoccaceae bacterium | reverse complement strand
GTTGGGTTGTATGCGTGGGCAGGGGGACCTGTCTGTGTTGCGGCAGATGGACCGGACTGCGGTGCTGACCCTGTACGATGAGGCGGGGCGACCCTATCCCGCGGCCCTGCTGGGCCTGAGCGGGGAGGATACACAGCTGGAATTGAATGGTGATGCGCAGCGCGTGTCATCCGCCGCAATAGGCGCCTGGTGGTACGGCGAATATGTGGTGCTGTGGCGCGTGCCTTCCGGTTACCGCTTCCCGTTAAAAGTGGGCGCGTCCGGACCCGCGGTAAACTGGTTGTTTGAGCAATTGGGTGAGAAAGTGGATGTCCCAGGTCAACCGGTTTATGCACAGGCACTTGAGAACAAAGTGAAACAGTTTCAACGCAACAACAGCCTGATACCGGATGGCGTCGTTGGGCCCCGAACCATTATCGCCCTGAATAATCAGTCCGGTGCAGAAGTACCGCGACTGACGAGCGGGCTGAAGGAATAGCCAATGTCCTATATCCTGGAAGCTCTTAAAGAGTCACAGCGCAGTCGAGATGCGCGGCCTGTGCCGGATTTAGGCACGGTGCATATCGCCCCGGAGCCTGAACAGGAAGCGGATAGTCCACGTAGCAGGTTGTTGCCTGGATTATTTTTGGTGCTAATGATTTTGGGTGCGGTCGGTGGCTGGTGGTTTGCCGGTGGATCCGGGGATGAAGCACCGACGCAACCGGTTGCGATGGTGGACGCGCCGTCCGCAGCAGTGGTAATTGCAGATACTGAGGACCCCAATACGGCCATCGCCCCCAGCCAGGACACTGTGGTTCCTGTGGTGAAACCGCCGGTGTCAGAGGCTGAGCCGGTACCGAGTCCGCCCGTCGACAACGCCCTGGCATCTGCGGCCATCGCCAAAACCGCGGTGGAGCCAGAACCCCTCCCCCGGTCGCTCCCGCAGCCGAAGGAGGAGACAGAAAAAAAACTCCCGGTGACGCAGGTAGCCGAGCCAGCAGTTGTCGCGGAGCGGCCAGAGGTCATTCCGAGCGTGCAACCCGAACCGTTGGCGGTAGGGGTGGCTGCGGCGGCCATTGTCGTGGATGGCGGAATTGCGGGTGAGGCAGCCGCTTCGGTGTCGCCGCCTGTGGAGCAGGAAAGAATCCCCCACTACCGTGAATTGCCCTTCGATATTCAGCAGGAACTGGAAGGCGTGAGCTACTCGGTGCATCTGTATTCGCCAAACCCGGAACGCAGGCTGGTCAAAATCAACGGGATTGTTCGTCGCGAGGGAGCCGAGGTTTCCCCAGGATTAGTATTGTCAGAAGTTACCCAGGATGGGGCCATCTTTACTTACCGGGATTATCGATTCAGGATTCCCGTGAGATAGCTCTTTGCTCAGCGGTCATTGGAGATAATGGTCCTGGTAGGGGCAACGTGAAGTCTG
>JBFJKD010000410.1:0-1416 GCA_041635095.1 Porticoccaceae bacterium | reverse complement strand
TGCCATCGCCCCCGCGCTAACGCCACCGTGGCTGTATCCCCGAATCGTCTGGGGCGGCATTTGGGGCCTGCTTTTTGTGCTGCCCCTGTTACAGTCGCGCCCCCTGCTAAAGGGCGCAGTTATCAGTTGTTTTCCCACATTGGTCCAGCTATTTGTGATTTTTCCTTTTCAGGCCCACAAGGGTATGGCGGGTCTTGAGCTGGGACTCTATACGCCCTTTTTTGTGGCGTTTTTTAACGGGGTTTGGGGTGTTGTGACTGCGCTGACAATCCGTTTTGCGAGATAGTCTGGCGAATTTTCGGTGGGTTGGCGAGGCGGTTAATCGGTGAGGCGGTGACCGGGACGTCAATTCAGCAAATAGCACGGCGACAACCGGGATCAAGCTGACCGAAGGTCCGGTTCAATCATGACCAAATTTAACGACCGCTTTGCCGGGGCTTCCAACCCGCGTTGTTTTATAAACCTACCTAAGGGAGCGTTACTCTCGCAGTCGGTGCTGGCCGGTCGTGGCGATGCGTTGCGAGTGTTGCGCGAGTTCGGAATGGAGTCTGTATGTACGTCGAATTGATCGTCGATACAGCAAAGCTGTTGTTCATTCTTGCCTGTCTGTGTTTAGGCATTGTGACTTACGTCCGTACCTGGCGACCGGCATGGTCGGCACCGCTGCTAAAACGCCGTCGGGCGATTATCTGGGCGCTCGGTTTGGCGGTGCTCGCTGTAAAAATTAGCGAAGACGTCGTCTTTGCCGAGTCGAGCCTCATTGACACGGTGGTGTTGCGGTATATCCACACCAGTTTACCTGCGGCCCTGACTCCGGTGTTTGAGTTCATAACGGTGTTCGGCGCGTCCAGGGTTTTATTTCCGGTGACACTTATTGCCACATGTTGGCTGTTATATAAACGGCGGCGTGCCGAGGCATTTTTGCTGGCTGTATCGGTAATCAGCAGTGCAATGTTGGTGTATATTGTGAAAACTGTGGTGAAGCGGGATCGTCCGGCGCTGTGGCAAACAGAGTGGTACTGGGGCTCGAGCTTCCCCAGTGGGCACGCGCTGGTATTTTCAGCCTTTGCCATAAGTGTGGCGCTCTGTGTGGCGCGGATCTGGCCAACGAGACGAATGCTGGCCTTGTCGGTTGCGGTTTTGTGGCTGGTCATGGTGGCGTTTTCGCGTCTGGTGCTTGGTGTACACTGGCCGACAGATGTTTTGGCCGCCGTGTGCATCGGGGTCTTTATTCCTTTGGCGATGGATATTACCCTTTATCTTTACAGCCACTTTCGAGACCCTTAGAGAAAATATCCATGGCGGAATCGCTAACGAGCGCGTCTGAAAAAGCCGGTTTGCCACCGGGCTCCCTGGTTCATGTCGGCGAAGTGCCGGAGCTGGCGACCCGGATCACCGTTGTTGATTACAGCGTCG
>JBFJKD010000409.1:0-1423 GCA_041635095.1 Porticoccaceae bacterium | reverse complement strand
TTCTCCAACCTGATGGACTACGGTTTTACGGCGGCGCTGGAGGAGCAACTGGATGACGTTGCAACAGGCAAGTTGGGTTGGCAGGAGGTACTCGATAAATTTTATCAGGATTTCAGTGCCAAGCTGGAAAAAGCACAGGGCGATGATGGAGGTATGCGTCCCAATGCTGCTACGGAGACAAACATACCCTGCAAGCTGTGCGCTCGGCCCCTGTTGATTCGCACCGGGCGTACTGGTGTATTTCTCGGGTGCTCGGGATATGGACTACCTCCCAAAGAGCGTTGCAAGGAAACACTGAATTTGGTGCCCGGGGATGAGGCGGTCAATGTGGACGACGACGACGAGGCAGAGTCCAGGTTGCTGCTGCACAAGCATCGTTGCGCCCTGTGCGATACGTCGATGGATAGTTACCTTATCGATGAGCAACGTAAACTGCATGTGTGCGGCAATAACCCCGATTGCTCAGGGTACGAGATCGAAGTGGGAAGCTTTCGGATCAAGGGCTACGAGGGCCCGATTATCAAGTGCGATAAATGCGGTCAGGACATGCAGCTTAAAACCGGGCGCTTTGGTAAATACTTCGGCTGTATTGCCAGCGAGTGCAAAAACACCCGTAAATTGCTGCGCAATGGCCAGGCGGCACCACCGAAAATGGATCCGGTGCCGATGCCGGAGCTCGCCTGTGAGAAAGTTGAGGATCACTACATATTGAGAGACGGCGCCGCGGGGTTGTTTCTGGCGGCCAGCAAGTTTCCCCGCCATCGTGAAACCCGTGCGCCGTTGGTCAGTGAACTGGTACCACATAAGGCTCAGATCGACCCAAAATATCATTTCCTGCTGAAAGCGCCGCTCAAAGATCCTGATGGCAATCCCGCCATTATTCGCTACAGCCGCAAAAGTAGTGAACACTACGTGCAGTCCGAGGTAAATGGCAAACCGTCGGGTTGGCGAGCACTGTTTGTGGATGGCGCGTGGCAGGTGGAAGACAAGCGTAAATGATAATGGTTACTGTGTGGAAATACTGACCATGACGAGAGCCTGCGCGGCATGGCGGGGTAGATAAACGCATGGCAAACCCGTATCTGGGCGCGGTTAATCGCAGGCTTCAGTACGCCAGATTACTACTCGCCGAGCAGGAGCGCGCAGCGCAAAAGATGGTGCGCGAAGCGCTTGCCGAAAGCGCGCTATACCAGATTCAAAGCGCGTATCGGTACCACCTGCAGGCGCTGGCGGAGAACTATCAGTGCCAGGGTGTCGCAGACATCGTCGATGCTCAAACCCTCCGAGACACCTTGGCTGTGACGGGTAAAACTCCCGGAGAGGCACAGGAAATGCTGGATCTCGAGGCAGCCCCACGGAACTGGTTGGCGCGTATGCTGGCTGCCCACCGCAGTCTGTCTCAGGTGGAGGAACCGGTGACTCC
>JBFJKD010000408.1:0-1431 GCA_041635095.1 Porticoccaceae bacterium | reverse complement strand
TACCGGCCTTTGCCGGTGCAAAACCCTATCATCAGGCCGCCGAACGGGGCGTCAAACTGATCGGCGCGACCTGTCACTACGTCACCGAGGAACTCGACGCCGGACCCATTATCGATCAGGACGTCACCCGCATCAGCCATCACGACGCGGTGGACGATATGGTGCGCAAGGGTAAGGATATGGAAAAACTGGTGCTGGCGCGGGGCTTGCGCTACCACCTCGAAGATCGGGTGTTGGTGCACGGCAACAAGACCATCGTTTTTGAGTGACCCGTCCAGGTGCGGCGACGCGACAATGGAACAGGCCGACCTCACAGTAACGTTAACGGCGGCTGCGCCAGCGCAGCGTACTGTTCACGCAATTCCATGATGTGCTCGCCCCAGAAGCGTTCCGTATTAAACCAGGAAAAGGCTTTGGGAAAAGCCGGGTCGTCCCAACGCCTCGCAATCCAGGCGGTGTGGTGCAGTATCCGCAAGGTACGCAGCGCTTCTATCAACTGTAGTTCGCGGGAATGTAACTCGGAAAATTCGTTGTAGCCCGCAACAATTTCCGAAAGCTGCACCACCTGCTCCGCCCGCTCCCCCGACAGCAACATCCACAGATCCTGAATCGCCGGTGCCATGCGCGCATCGTCAAAATCGACAAAATGCGGCGTGTCGTCCCGCCACAAAATGTTGCCGATATGACAATCTCCATGGGTACGCAGCAACGGCACATCCGCCAGAGACGCCAGTTTCTCCTGTAACGCCTTTAGCAAATCCGTAGCAATGGCCTGGTAGGAAGCGCGCAAAGACGTGGGGATAAATCCCTCGCTAATCGTTGCCACACTCTGGTAACCGTAGCTGTCGAGATCCAGAACGGGGCGGTGCAAGAACGGTTTGGCAGCACCCACCAGGTGAATACGTCCCATCAACCGTCCAATCGTAAACAAACTGTCCAGGTCGCCCAGCTCCGGCGCACGACCACCACGACGTTTAAACAACGCAAAGCGAAAATCACCGAACCGGAATAAACTTTCATCCCGTTTATTTTGCCAGGGTGGCACCACCGGTAATTCGTGGGCAACCAGTTCAAAACAAAATTGATGCTCTTCTTCTATCTGTAGATCGGTCCAGCGTTGCGGGCGATAAAATTTCGCGATAATCGGTTCACTGTTTTCGATACCAATTTGATACACCCGGTTTTCGTAACTGTTGAGCGGAAAAAAACGTCCATCGCAGAGCAGTCCCTGACTCTCGATTGCATCAATCAGAAAGTCCGGTGTCAGGGAGTCAAACGGATGGAGGGGCTGCGACGTCATGCCATGTATTACCATTAAACCACCGCTACAGCATCAGATCGCTACGCTTCAGGCGGCTAAAGCACGCAGCTTAGCACTGTTTGCTGTCGCGTGGCGGACGGCATTTAACGCTACTGTCAGTTCACCAAGCT
>JBFJKD010000407.1:0-1439 GCA_041635095.1 Porticoccaceae bacterium | reverse complement strand
TCGGACGTGTCGCCTGGCTGTTATTGGATTATTCCTACGTTGCATTTTTAACCCGACGGCAGTATAAATACCGGTAGTGATAAGAATATTAATTTAAAGCGGTACAGTGGAGAAAACAATGACTGAGTTGTCTAATTTCGGGATTGTGTGGCCGAAAAATATAAACGAAGTACCCAAGGAAGTGTTTGTCCGCAAGGACTTGTTTGAGGTCGAGCAGGAGCGAATCTTCCGCGGTCCCGAGTGGCACCCAGTCGCCCACGTGGGCGAGTTACCCAATCCGGGGGATTTCAAAACCTTTCCCCTGGGCACCGTACCGCTTCTGATTACCCATGGTCAGGATGGCGCATACCGGGTGTTCTACAACGCCTGTTCCCACCGCTCTAACCAGCTGGAAACCGCGACTTTTGGCAACAAAACGGAGTTTGAATGCCCCTACCATCGCTGGTTGTTCAATCCCGAGGGTGAATTGATCGGTTGCCCTAACAGCAAAGAGTTTTCCCCCGGCTTTAAGCGCGAAGATTACCCCCTTGCGCAGCCGCGTATGGAAATGTTCTGCGGCCTTATTTTCGTGACCATGCGCGCCGAGACCCCGCCGCTGGACGAATGGCTGGGCGAGGTTAAGTCGACCTTCCGGCAGGCGATGGGTGGCGATGGTCGCCTCAAATTGCTGGGTTATCAAAAGGTCAGCTACAAAACCAACTGGAAGGGTTACAACGACAACGATGGTTACCACGCGCCGCTGCTGCACACAGCTTTTACCCTGCTTAACTGGCAGGGTGGCCAGGGTCGGCAGTATTCGGATCTGGTCAGGGGTCATCTCGGGTTTGAGGCGGATCTGTCGCCAGTGCCCAAGTCGGACATGATCAAGGATCACTCCCTGGTAGAGTACAAGGGCGATCCCGCCAATATGGGTTCGCGACTTATTCAGCTGTTCCCCACCATGGTGATCACCCGGCATCTGAATATTTTCAATATTCGCTTCGCCATTGCCCGCGGAGCGGAAGATACAGAGGTACACTACGCCTATTTTTGTCACGAAGACGACGACGAAGAAATGATCAAGCATCGGGTGCGCCAGGCGTCTAATTTGCTGGGGCCGTGCGGCATGATCAGTATGGAAGACGCGTCGATCTTTCACCGCATTCATATCGGCAGCGGCACACCGGGCAATGCGATTTTTCAGAAGGGCGTCAAATCCTTCGATACGCTGCCGGACGATATCAAGCAAAACGATGAAACCGGCAATCTGGCCCGCTGGGAGTATTACCGTAAAGTGATGGGCTTTGAGAGGGCACAGTCGTGAGCGGGGTGTCGATAGAGGTGATCGCCCAGATTGACGCGCTACAGGCTGATTACGTTCATGCGTTGGATCACAGAGATTTCCAGGGCTGGGTGGATACGTTTGATACCGCGCCGGATACCGCTTATTTCTGTATTTC
>JBFJKD010000406.1:0-1464 GCA_041635095.1 Porticoccaceae bacterium | reverse complement strand
GCCCGTCGGTGCCAACGGATCGTTGTGGGTTGCGCCCGCAATCACGTTGCCGCTGATGAGCGTGTTGGTGTCTTCCTTCGCCCAGTTGGTATCTGCTACCGCCACCGGCGCATCGTTCGTACCGAAGATGCTGATGGTCAGCGTCGAGCTGGCCGTGGTTGCGCCATCGCTGGCGGTGTAGTTGAAGCTGTCGGTCAGCGCCGCATCATCGGTGTCGCGCCCCTGGACAGCGTCGTAGCCGCCGCCATGGCCTGCCGCGGCTGCTTCAACCTCGGATGCGTACAACGTATAGGTGTAGCTGCCGTTGCTGTTCAGGGTCAGCGTGCCGTAGTCACCATTGAACGTGCCGGTGGTGGTTACCGTCAGGGTTTCCAAGTCCACATCGGTGTCGGCCGCGTCGGCAAAGCTGCCGCTCGGCGCACCCGCATGGGCCACGTCGTTCAGCACGTTGCCGTTCAGCGTCGAGGTGTCAGTGTCTTCCTTCACCCAGTTGGTGTCGGCATTGGCCACCGGCGGCTTGTTGACATGGATAATCTGCAAAGAGTGGCTATCGGTATCGACGCTGCCATCGGAATCGGTAATTTTTAAAGAGAAAGAGATATCCGTTGTGGCGCTCACTTCCCCGGAGACAAACGTCCAGGTGCCGTCGCCATTTACAGTCAGCGTGCCGTCTCCAGCGGGAATACCGACACCCAGGGCATACTCAACCGAATTAAAAATAACCACGACGTTAGTGGGTACATCGGCACCTTCCGCTTTGGTCCAGGTGCCGTTTAGGGTTCCGCCCTCATTAATGCTGTCCGTAGTGGGCGTGGCGTCAGCCACCGCAGGTAAAATATCTATTTCGGGAACGGTGTCGACAATATTAAAGGTAACCGTGGCCGTACCGGTATCGCCGGTACTGTCCTGCACGGTATAGGTAAAACTTTCGCTATCGGGAATAGCGTCGCTATGGTCAACCTGCGCGGGTGGCATGTATTCGTAGGTGCCATCGGCAAAGATAATAAGCGTGCCGCCCAGTGACCCGGGCACTGATTGACCGACCAGATTGGGATCGCCATTCACCGCAACAACAGGCGGGTTGCCAGGGCCGTCGGGACCGAATGAATCGTTGTCGATAACGGTCCCGCCAAAGGTTGAACCGGACTCGACGATAACACCGTCGTCGGGGATGACTTCGATAAAGTCGTCTTCCGGCGCTGGCGGACCCAGGTCAGCAATAATTTCAGTGTTCGCGGTGGGGTCAATAATCGGCCGCGGATCCAGGTTGGGATCAAACCCGGCCTGGGGCTGAACTTCGTTAATGGAGCGGCCAAAAACGGCGCCCTGGCCGATTTCGTCACCGGCACCGCCGCCAGCGTTATCGCCACCGGCCGCGGTTTCTTCGAGTTTTTCAGAGATGTCTTCGCCGCGCTCCAGCGCCGCCAGTAGTTCTTCAAACTGGGAGCCATTCTCGCCGTCGCT
>JBFJKD010000405.1:0-1464 GCA_041635095.1 Porticoccaceae bacterium | reverse complement strand
TGCGGACAACTGTTGTTGTTGCCTGCCATGGGGTTTGGATTGTGCCTGGCACTCAACCTGTCCCGGGATCTCGCCATTGGTGTCATGTTACTGACCCTGTGTCCGGGCGGCGTACTGTCAAACTTATTTACCCTGCTGGGCCGCGGCGATGTGGCGCTGTCAGTCACCATGACCACCATCTCCAGCATGGTGACCGTATTCACCCTGCCGATCGTACTTAACATCAGCCTGTTGGTCTTCAGTGACAGCAGCGTGCAATTTACGTTGCCAGTGCTCAAAACTGCATTGCAAATTTTGGTGGTGACCATTATTCCGGTATCACTGGGGATGGTAGTGCTACACCGCGCACCGTTTTTTGCCGAGCGAGCCAGTCGCTGGGTGCGCATCGGCTGCACGATTTTCCTGCCCCTGGTGATTGGCGGCGTTCTGTTCAAGAACGGCGGCGAATGGTTTAGTAATTTTGCCAAGGCGGGCGCCCTGACCGTGACCCTGAATTTGTTAGCTATTGTCTTGGGTTACGCATTGGGCAAACTCGCCAGTCTGGACGCCAGACAGGTACGCACATTATCGATTGAAGTGGGTGCGCAAAACGCCATGCTCGGCGTCACCATCGCCCTCAGCCCGTTCCTGCTCAATAGCCCGCAAATTGCCATGGTGCCATCCATCTACGGGGTCACCATGGTTATTATTCTGTGGACTTATGTCACCGTCGCAAACCGCTCACAAGATAACCAGTTGGTCGAGGCACCTGCCCCGGTCAAATAACCAGTTAAACCGACCAACAGCCTACGTATTGCGATGCGCGCGTCCTGTGCCCAACGTTAACGCCGCTTAGCGCGCGGCCTTTGTTGAGCTAACCATAAAGGTCTGAAAAACATAACGGGCCAGCAGTAATTCTTTTCCCACAGCATTTTGTGTTCGATTTTGGAGCGATTGTAAGCCTCAAAACCGACTAGCATCAGTGACACCACCTTCAGCGCGGCAAACGTTGCGCCAAGCGCCCGTATCGAAATAGGCGTACCGCTCCGGTACAGGTGGTGAAACATACCCAGCACACCGCCGCCGAGGAAAATAATAGTGGCCAACAGAATCATGGTGGTGGCCACGGATACGCGCAGTAGACCCATGCGCACAGACAGCACCGAAATAATGGCCGTAGCAAACACGTCAAAAACCCCTTCTACCCAGCGGTGTACCACCCACCAGCGCCGGTACGCCGTAATGGCAATGCGCGTTGCTGCCCCCACATCAGACCAGCACCGTACAGCAGCCCGATGGAAATCGTGGTTATCATCACCCGAAAAATTAGCGACCCCGCAGATTTATCTATTTATCGGGTTATTGCTGGGGGTCGCGCTGGTAGTGCGTGCGCGGTGGCCATGACACCCTCAAAATGTTGCGCCAAATAGCGACTGCCGTACACGTTAATATGATCCATATCCCTGTACAGCAACTTACCCTTTG
>JBFJKD010000404.1:0-1467 GCA_041635095.1 Porticoccaceae bacterium | reverse complement strand
CGCGGCCGAAAATCTTGCCGAGCTACTCAACCAGTTGTTTGAAGGCAAACGTCGCGCCGCCGCCGCGACGCAACGGCAACCGGGTGCACTGGCGCCCGCTGCCGCAGCCCCGGTAGGGGGAGAGGCCCCCGTGTCCCGGGAAAATGAACGGGTTTCCAGTACCGAAGTGGGCGATGTCAGTATTATGGCCGATCTGGAAAATAACGCGATACTGGTGCTGGCTACACCCACCGATTACGCCGAAATCGAAAAAGCGTTACAAAAACTCGATGTGCTGCCGATGCAGGTGCTGGTCGAAGCCTCCATAGTGGAGGTGACACTGGATGGTGGTCTGGAATACGGACTGCAGTGGTTCTTTAAAGATAACCACGGCAAGTTCAAGGGCACCGGTGGCCTGAATATTGGCAACGATGCCGGCGTGCCTGGAATTCCTAGTCTGACCGGCAGCCTGGTCAATCCCGGCAACTTTACCTACGCCGTTTTCGATGCGGCGGGTACCCGTGCGTTGTTGAATGCTGCGGCCGATGACAGCAAGCTGAATGTACTTTCTTCGCCCTCCCTGATGGTGCTGGACAACCAGAAAGCCATCATACGGGTTGGCGACCAGGTGCCGATCCGAACCTCGGAGACCTCAAACACCGGCAGCACAGTGGTCGACGACAACGGTTTCTTTGGCACCAACATTACCAGCCAGATTCAGTATCGCGACACCGGGGTCACCCTCGAAGTCACCCCGCGGGTGAACGCCGGTGGCATGGTGATGCTCGAGATTACCCAGCGCGTGGATGACGTGGCCGAAAACGAGAGCTCGGGTATTGATTCGCCCACCATCCTGCAACGGGAAATCACCACCAGCGTGGCGGTGCAAAGTGGTGAGACCATTGTGCTGGGTGGTTTGATCCGCGAGAATAAGGAGCATTCGGATAGCGGTATTCCGTTCCTCAAGGATATTCCCGTCGTCGGGGCGGTGTTTGGTGGAAAACGCACCCGCAACAGCAAAACCGAACTGGTGGTCATGATAACCCCCAGCGCGGTCGCCAATCCCCAGGAAGCCCGCCAGGTGACCGAGGAATATAAGGCGAAACTGCAAAGCGTGGACTTCTCCCTTTTGAAATAACAGGCCGTAAACGCACCTGCTGGCGGCGCTGCTGGCCGGGGCATTACGCCTCGGCCAGCGGGCGTCGGTTGGCCACACGCGTAAGTCTGGCCGGGAAAAGCAGCCATCCGTGGCACCTGTGGACAATGTCCGTGCTCAACCCGTACCCCAGCAGAGAGGCGGGGAATTACCGGGAATCTGGGGCCAGGCGGCCATCTTACGCCCGGGAGAAATTAGCTAACCGTTCGTATATATTAATAACCATTTTCTTGTCAAATAGCGATTTACCGCTTGTCGGTAAATTATACCGACTGTCATAAATTTTGTTAGATGCATATTCGCGCCGACATAGGGTTCCTGCCGAGCGCTAT
>JBFJKD010000403.1:0-1474 GCA_041635095.1 Porticoccaceae bacterium | reverse complement strand
TTGGGAAGTACATGGACCACCTGAAAGGCAACAGGAAGGGGATGAAGCGCAGCCCGGACCTGAACTGGCGCCGGCCTGAAGCATATTGGCGCTAATTCACTGTTACGGCTGCGGTGGGACGTATGGCCGCCTGATTATGCGTGCCTTCGCCGCTGGCTGTCAGGGGGAGGTGGTGGATGAACCCTTCCCCACGTACAAGCCGGGCATTTCCGTGGTGTGGGGGCTGCTCAGGGGAGCGCCTGAGATCATCGAGGAAGCCAATGCCCGTGGTGACCCGTGGTTTTACGTGGATCACGGCTATGTGGGGCGGGGTCATACGCACGGGTATTACCGTGTCACGTATAAGCTACACCAAAAGACCTGGGTTGAGGATCGCCCTTCCGACCGCTGGGATGCGCTCAATACCAAACTAAACGCATGGCATTCCGGCAGCGATGTAGTCATTGTCCCGCCAGCGCCTATGGTCAGGGCCTTGTTCGGGCCGATCATCATGCCCGAAACCGGCGTTGAATCCGTCAAAAACGGCAAGCCAGTGTTAGAAAAGTTCCCGAATGCCAAGGTCGTAGTTACCTGGAACTCGATTGCCGCCGTAGAAGCCGTGATCGGTGGCGTCCCGTGCGTCGTGCATGGCATATCCGCCGCAAAGCCGATGGCATCCCCCAGCGTAGATGATTTACGGACCCCGGACAGGGCTATGTGGGCAAATTCACTTGCCTATGGGCAATTCCTTATCTCGGAAATGGAACGCGGAATAGCGTGGAAAATCCTGAAGCAGTACCTATGAAGAAATGTGGCGACTTTTGGGTGCCGGAGGTCGAGGAGCCTGGGCTGCCGTCTATCGCCAAAGGCGGGGCGCAGATTCACCATATCGCCGCCGCCCTGAAATACGTCACAAACAGACGAACAGCAGTGGATGTGGGCGCGAATGTTGGGACGTGGACCCGCGCGCTGGGCGATGTATTTGAAACGGTTGTTGCGTTCGAGCCGGCGCCGGACACCTTTGCCTGCCTGGAAAAGAACTGCCAGAAGGCGATATTGCACCAATCCGGCTTATCGGACGCCCCTGGGTTCGCTCAGGTCATGCCGGATGACACGTACCCGACCGGCACCGGGTCACGCTGGTTGCAGCTTGGGAACGCAGGCGTACCTGTTATCAGGTTTGACAGCCTGAACCTTGACACTGTGGATTTTATGAAGGTTGACGTTGAGGGGATGGAATTGCGCGTGTTTCGCGGAGCAATCGAGACACTCGCGCGATGCAAGCCGGTTTTAGTGGTCGAGGACAAGGCCCGATTACGCCCGCGCCACAATCTTGATGCGCCGTGGGAGTTCCTGGAAGCGTTGGGGTACGTCTTTCAAGAGGCAATCGGTTGTGACCGAATCTATGCTTAGAATTTTCATCGGCTATGATCGGCGCGAAGTAATGCCGTTTCACGTCCTGGCGCAGTCGATATTTGATCGAGCATCACAACCT
>JBFJKD010000402.1:0-1495 GCA_041635095.1 Porticoccaceae bacterium | reverse complement strand
CGGCCAGTCCCAATAGCGAGTGATCGGCGTCTTCGATGATGACATCGACCACGTCGTCGATGGTAATACGACCGAGCAATTTGCTTTGTTCGTTGACCACGGGAGCCGATACCCAGTTATGGCGTTCGAACAACTGAGCGACTTTGGAATCGTCCATAGTGGCCAGCACCGGTTCGGAGTCGGTGATCATAATTTCACGCACGGTCATGGCCGGGCTGGACGTTAGAATTTTGCTGAGAGGCAGGATGCCGAGAAACGTGTCGCGCCGGTTAACCACAAAAATACTGTCGGTGGTATCAGGTAATTCTTCGTGGCGACGCAGATAGCGCAGTACCACATCGACGGTCAGATCAGGGCGCACCGTAATGGTGTCGGTGTTCATCAACCCGCCGGCGGTGTCTTCCGCGTAGGTGAGCACCGATTCGACGCGGTGGCGATCCTGTTCGTCCATCGCCTGCAGCACTTCTGGAATCACCCGATTGGGCAATTGCTGCAGAATGTCGGCGACGTCATCCGGATCAAGGCCTTCGAACAACGCCGCGACCTCGGCGCTATCCATGGCAGTTAGAAATTCCTGCTGCAGGCCCTCGTTGAGTTCTCCGAGCACCTCGCCTTCGAGCTCCCGGTCAACCAGCTCCCACAGGATATGGCGTGTTTTAGGGGGCGCGGATTCGATATGGTGGGCGATGTCCGCCGGTTTCAGGTTGTTAAGGATATGGCGCAGGCGATTGACGCTGACCGGATCGAGAAACTGATCGATGCGGGCCAGCATAGAAAGTTGATCTGCTCTGTCAGTGCTAAGTTGCGTAGTCACGATTGTCCCAGGTCAGATTGGCGTTACGTAAACGCCGAAGAATACGGCTAGTTTACTGATCGCGTGGTAAAAGTGACAGGGAATGCGCGTAATTACCGGTGTTCTTATTACCGGTTGGGTGGTTACGTTGCCAGGGATCGGCTGGGGTGCGAAGTTGGTATTAAGTCGGGAGCGAGTTTACTGCGCCTCGCCAAAACGATTCTGGATCAGTTCGACAATGCTATCGTGAGCCCGGCGCTCGTCACCGCCGTGGAATTCAAACGTCAGTACGGTTCCCTGACTGGCCGCCAGCAGCATCAGGGACATGACACTTTTGGCGTCCACCAGTTTTTCCGGGTGGCCAGTCTTTATGGCGCAGCCAAACTGATTGGCAGTCGAGGCGAGTTTGGCGGCGGCGCGTGCGTGCAGCCCCAGTTTGTTAATTATTGTTATTTCGGTTTTTATCATGGGCGCTTGCTGCTCGGTAGTGTGCGTGTACGTTTTGCCCGCGATCGGGTGGTTCACACTGCGTAATTACGCTGGCGTTGGTTCGCTCAGCTCCCGGTGCTGGGTCTGTATATTGGGGAATCGATGAGCAAACTGCAACGCCAGCTGGTTGCAGATGTACACCGAGCGGTGCTGTCCCCCGGTGCAACCAATGGCGATGGTGAAATAGCTGCGATTGCTGGCTTCAATTTTGGG
>JBFJKD010000401.1:0-1515 GCA_041635095.1 Porticoccaceae bacterium | reverse complement strand
GCTGTCCACCACCGGTGGTCGCGTCTAAGTGTTTTAATAATGCTGAGGTTGAAAATACAGAGGCCGCAGACTATAGCCGGACGGGCGTGTTTGTCAATTTTTTGACGTTTTTGCCGGTTAAAGAATCCTCTCACTGTGGGTATGATGCTCACCTTTGAGATTGTCCGCGGCGGCCCTGGCTGAGATGTCGCCGCAGGTATATGGTGTGCCACAGGTGGCTGATCAAAACACGTAAATTACTCGCTAAATTGGATGGCCAAACGCGGGCCGATGAATTGTATTTGATAATTAATACACCTATAATGCTCGCCGTTCAAATCCGCAGTTCCGATGCCGGTGTACCCGGATATTTTCAGCAATCGGACAACGTAATTTGCTGCTAAAACAGGGTCTAGAGGTATCGCCCACTGTGAACAAGAAACGGCCTGTTAATCTGGATATCGGCACCTTTCGGCTACCGATTACCGCCTACGTATCAATTTTGCATCGCGTCTCCGGTGTGGTCCTGTTGGCCGTCACCGGACTGCTGTTGTGGATGCTCGATATCAGCCTCTCCTCCGAAGAAGGTTTTGCCTCTATTCGCGCGGGGTTCGCCAACCCCTGGTTGCAGTTGCTGCTGTGGGGCATGCTGGCGGCAGTGGCCTATCATCTGGTGGCCGGCATTCGCCATATGATTATGGATTTCGGTATTGGCGAAAGTCTTGAAGGCGGCGTACTGGGTGCGCGCCTGGTGCTGGTGATTGCAGGGCTACTGATCCTGTTGGTGGGAGTGTGGATATGGCTGTAACCAATGTCACCAGCTTCGGTCGTAGTGGTCTGGCCGACTGGTTAGTGCAGCGTATCAGCGGCGTCATCATCACCCTTTATCTTGTCTTTATTGTCGGTTACCTTATTGCGCACCCGGGTCTTGCCTATGCAGAGTGGGTCGAGCTGCATCGTTGTTTCTGGGTGCGATTGCTAAGTGTCATGACCATTCTATCCTTTGCCGCCCATGCCTGGATTGGCATGTGGGCGGTGTTGACTGATTATGTCACGGTACGTCTGCTTGGTCCGAAGGCCACTGCGCTGCGTATCTTTCTGCAATTCGGTGTGATTGCCGTCATCATTACCTACGTGGGTTGGGCCGTAGATATTCTCTGGGGGATCTGAAGTAATGGCGAATATGCGAACCATCACGTTCGATGGCGTGATTGTCGGCGGTGGTGGCGCGGGGATGCGCGCTGCGTTGCAGCTGGCGCAGTCCGGTTACAAGACCGCAGTTATTTCCAAGGTCTTCCCGACGCGCTCGCACACGGTGTCGGCGCAGGGCGGAATTACCTGCGCGATAGCCAGTAGCGATCCCCAGGATCAGTGGCAGTGGCACATGTACGACACAGTCAAGGGTTCGGATTACATCGGTGATCAGGAAGCCATAGAGTATATGTGTTCAGTTGGTCCCGAAGCGGTATTTGAGCTGGAGCACCTGGGCTTACCGTTTTCACGTACCGAGGAAGGCCGGATCTATCAACGACCATT
>JBFJKD010000400.1:0-1522 GCA_041635095.1 Porticoccaceae bacterium | reverse complement strand
CGGTAGTCTGGTGGATGTGCCCCTCGAAGAACGCTGTTATCACAATAATCTGAATAAAAGTGAGCACGGACTGCCCCAGGTTCGGGTGGAAACATTTCGCGGCTTTGTGTTTGGCTGTTTCGACGATAGCACGCCTTCCCTGGAGGAGTATCTGGGTGACTTTGCCTGGTATCTGGATACTTTTATGGTAGGTGCGGGTGGTGGTGTTGAATTACTCGGGCCGCCGTTGAAATCGACCCTCGATTGCAACTGGAAAGTCCCGGTCGAAAATTTTATTGGCGATGCCTACCACGTCGGCTGGACCCATGCGGCGGGACTCAATGTGCTGGGCGGCGAACTGGCGGGGCTCGCTGGCAATCAAGCCGATATGCCCTACGATGATCTCGGCCTGCAATTTACCACTCGCCACGGCCACGGTTTCGGTGTGATTCACAACGCTGGCCCGTCGATTCATATCAAACGTGCCGGGTACGACAAGTTTTTACAGGACACGGGGCCGACCGTCACCGAAAATCTTGGCCCGGAACGGGGACAGCTCTATCACGGCCACTGGAACACGTCGATTTTCCCCAATACCTCGTTTCTGTATGGCACCAATACCTTTAAAACCTGGCATCCCCTCGGTCCCCATAAAATAGAGGTATGGACCTGGACGCTGGTGCATCGCGACATGGACGAGGACACCAAACGCACCCTGCAACGGGAAGCGATTCGCTCCTTCGGCACCGCTGGCACCCTGGAAAGTGATGACGGTGAGAACATGATGACCTGCACCACCAGTAACCGGGGCAGCATGGCGCGCAAGGGCAGAATGAACTCATCCATGGGACTCAACTATGAGGGTCCTCATCCAAAATATCCCGGTATTGTGGGCTCCAGTTTTATTGGCGAAACCTCGTACCGGGGCTTCTACCGTTTTTGGGCGGAAATTATGGCCGCCGACAGTTGGGAGGATATTCGGAATAACGATGCGCATTGGGATGATGTTTGGTCAAATAAGAATTTTTGGCAGGACAGAGGTGTTGTTTAACGCCCCCGCTTATAAGGCGTCGCTAAGGCATCGCCCGGAATTTTAATTGGATTAGAGCGAGTAGTGATTACATGACGGCATCAAAAAATCCCACCACATTGATCCCCGTATCAATGGAATTACATCACGAAATTTCGCAATTTTATTATCGTGAAGCGCGCACCCTGCAGGAACGGCGTTATGTCGACTGGCTGGAAGAGTTTGTGGCGCAGGACATTCACTACTGGATGCCCGTATATGAGCTGCGCCTGATACGGGACAAGCGTCCGGAACCGACCCCGGATGACGCTGCCATTTATAACGATGACTACGGCGAGCTCAAGCAACGGGTGGATCGTCTGAGTACCGGTCAGGTGTGGATGGAAGACCCGCCGTCGCGGATTCGCTACATGATCAGCAATATTGAAGCGTACGCGGGGGAGCAGGCGGACGAGTTCAAGGTGTACTGTAATCTGGCTGTTTATCGCCACCGTCGGCAGATGGAGATAACGG
>JBFJKD010000399.1:0-1564 GCA_041635095.1 Porticoccaceae bacterium | reverse complement strand
TACGTCGTTACACGGGCCTGCCATTAAAGCAGGCCATGGTAGAACATGAATGGTTATGGCGACCGCTGATTAAAAAAGCTGCCAAACTACGACGGCGGCAGATACGCTATCGAGGCCTGTTGTGATGCCCGCAAACGAACTGTTATTCAGTGTCGTAATTCCGACTTACAACTATGCACACACGCTGACCCGTGCGGTGGAGTCAGTGCTGAGTCAAGCTGGCGACGATTATGAGCTGATCGTGGTTAACGACGGTTCCAGCGACAATACCGACCAAGTCATTCAAGCGCTTCAGAAACAGTATTCCGGCCGCATCTCGTATCACCCGCGGGACAATGTCGGCGCCGCCGCGACCCGCAATCGGGGCATAGAAGTCAGCACCGGGCATTATCTGGTATTTCTGGATGCCGACGACACACTGACGGAATCCGCCCTCGACCATCTGCGCGGGGCTATTAACCGGCATCCGTATGCGGGCATGGTGATCGGTGGCCATATTGCGGTCAGTCCAGAGCACGACGGACACCGTGAACGCTATCATCGGCCGGGCATACTGCCGAGGGGGGCGACGGCGCGAGTACGCGGCTACCTATTGGATAAAACCATCCATATATCCAACGGGGCCTGCGCGCTTCACCGTGATGTATTCGCGCGCTACAGGTATCCGGTGCAATTCAAAAGCAGTGAAGATATTTCAGTGTTTGCCTATATTCTGGCCAATTTCCCTGCAACCACTATCGACCAGCCGATCGCCCGGATTTATAAACATGCGGACAGCCTGCGCCACAATCTGGATTACGCCCAGGCCGTTGGCGCCGGCTTAATAGACGAGGTGTTTGATCCGGAGCGCATACCTGCCGCCGTGCAATCACTGAAACAGGCATTCGCCGTGCAGCGCTTTTTGTCCCTGTCGCGCACTTTTTTTCTCGCGGGCAATTACGCAGCCTGCCGCCAGTTTTTTTTGTATGCGCTACGCGCCGATTGGCGGGTCTTGTTTAAGTGGTCCTATAGCAGAAAGGCCTTACGCGCAAAAACATCAAGTCCTTCGAAGGGAAACCGATGATTATCTGGTCCATTACCAGCTCTGAATGCTATTGGGCGCTTTACAGGCGGTTCGTCGAGGGTAACGATTAATCCACACGGTGAGATTGAATTTTCATGAAAGTAATGCTTCTGGTTATGGACGAACAGAGGGCTATTCTCGACCGGCTGTACGAGATGATCCAGCTTAATTGCCACGCATGCGAGGTGTTCCGGTTGAGCAAGTCACAGCAGCAAAACCTGGCGGGGTACCTGGCGAGCGCTAATTATCACACCTATGATCGCATAGTGATCTTCTCTCGCTTGAAGCGTTTGCGATCACAACTCGCCGTGTTGCGTTGTATCCCGGGCCTGATGTTTCTTGAACATGACGCCTGTCAAAACTACATGGCCAGCAGCAAATACCAGGGGGCTTTTTCAGCTTTTTACCAGCACCTGCCGTGGGCACGGATTCTGGCTTCCAGCTCGACCGTCGCCCGACGTCTGCGTGGAGAAGGAATCGATGCACACTTCGTGTCCAAGG
>JBFJKD010000398.1:0-1578 GCA_041635095.1 Porticoccaceae bacterium | reverse complement strand
ATAAGTCGCCCCGTCTTCGACACCGCGCAACAGGATAAACAAGTTGGAAAAGTCGACGCCACCCAGCAACAATCCAATCGGCGGCATAATCACATCGGACACCAGACTTTTGACGATGGTGCCAAACGCGCCGCCAATAATGATGCCGACCGCCATGTCCACTACGTTGCCGCGCATGGCAAATTCTTTGAATTCCTTGAACATAGTTTTCTTCCTTCTATGTATACACTATATACGCTTTTGGCGTTAATTTTTCTGCCTTACGCTGCCGTGCGCGACCGCCGCAACCCAATACGGGTGGCGTAGAAACAGCACGGCAGTCAGGCTAAACTAACCCAGCGCGGCGGGTTAGTCCAGCGGCCACCGGAGTCACAGATTTACCCCGCCGCAAGCGCAATAAAGCACTGGCAGAAAGCGCCAATGGCAAGTACCGCAACACTAGCAACTGGGCTGACCATTAAAACCACCGTCTCAAGCGTAATGGCGACCGCGAGCTATCGGCACCCCTCATAACCCCATTCCACAATGTAATTGGTCGTTCCAGGTACGGCTTGGCTGCGGAATCTGCTATTCTTTCTCTCTTCGTAAAATTGTCAATTGCATTTTTTTCTTCACCAGTCGTACTTGCCCAGGGGAATACCCATGCCGACCTACCGCTCGCATACCACCACCAAAGGCCGCAACATGGCCGGCGCTCGCGCCCTGTGGAGAGCCACCGGACTGAAGGACGACGATTTCGACAAACCTATCATCGCCGTCGCCAACTCCTTTACCCAGTTTGTCCCAGGTCATGTGCACCTTAAGGACCTGGGCCAGATGGTGATCGAAGAGATCGCCAAAGTGGGCGGCGTGGGTCGGGAATTTCACACCATTGCGGTGGACGACGGCATCGCCATGGGCCATGACGGCATGCTCTATTCGCTGCCATCCCGGGACGTTATCGCCGACTCGGTCGAATATATGGTTAACGCCCACTGCGCCGACGCGCTGGTCTGCATTTCCAACTGCGACAAAATTACGCCGGGTATGTTGATGGCGGCCCTGCGCCTGAATATTCCCACCGTGTTTGTATCTGGCGGGCCGATGGAGGCGGGCAAAACGAAATTATCGGCGGACAAACTGGACCTGGTGGACGCCATCCTCATTGCTTTTGACGACAGCGCGCAGGATGAAAAGGTTGCCGAGTACGAGCGCTCCGCGTGCCCCACCTGCGGCTCCTGTTCCGGGATGTTCACTGCTAACTCCATGAATTGTCTAACCGAAGCCCTGGGGCTATCGCTGCCTGGCAACGGCTCTTTGCTGGCTACCCATGCGGATCGTCGCGAACTGTTTCTGGAGGCCGGTCGTAAAATCGTGGAGATTAGCAAACGCCATTATGAACAGGACGACTACAGCGTGTTGCCGCGCTCGGTGGCCAATTTTCAGGCGTTCGAAAATGCCATGTGCCTGGATATCGCCATGGGTGGCTCCACTAACACCATTTTGCATTTGCTGGCAGCCGCCCAGGAAGCCGAGCTTGATTTCACGATGGCGGACATTGATCGGCTATCCCGCAAGGTGCCGCAGTTATGCAAAGTT
>JBFJKD010000397.1:0-1583 GCA_041635095.1 Porticoccaceae bacterium | reverse complement strand
TCGACTGGCTCAAGATCGATCGGGAGTTTATTCGCAACATTCACCGGGATCCGGAAAGTCGCGGTGTAGTGGAGGCCATTCTGGCAGTATCTCGCCAATATGGCCTGCAGGTAACTGCGGAGGGCGTGGAAGGCCCGGAATCACTGGAGATTTTGCGTAAATCCGGCTGCGATACCTACCAGGGTGCCCATTTCAGTATGCCGGTCCCGGTGGAGCGTTTTCGGGCCATGCTCGCCGCCTAGGCACGACTTTGTTGTAACCCCCTGTTCGCAAGAGTAAAATCCCACTCCCCTAAATGCTCCGAGCAGGTGCTCGCGGGCGCTACACGCTTTATCTTTTATCTGAATTACTTGGAGCGATAGATTCATGGCGACAGAAAGAACCCTCTCCATCATCAAACCCGATGCCGTTGCTAAAAACGTCATCGGCGACATTATCGGCCGCTTTGAGCAAGCTGGCCTGAAGGTCGTTTCCGCAAAAATGCAGCAGCTGTCGCGGGAGCAGGCCGAGGGGTTTTATGCCGAGCACAAAAATCGGCCCTTTTTCCCCGATCTGGTCGGGTTTATGACCTCGGGTCCGGTAGTCGTGCAGGTCTTACAGGGGGACAATGCGATTATTGCCAACCGGGATCTGATGGGAGCCACCAATCCCCAGGACGCCGCCCCGGGAACCATTCGCGCTGACTTTGCGGAAACGATTGATGCCAACGCGGTGCATGGCTCCGATTCCGTGGCGGCAGCGGAACGGGAAATTGCGTATTTTTTCGCGGACAATGAGATTTGCTCGCGCTAAACAAGGCCCTGATGACCGAATTCACAGCAACAAATATTACTGCACAGCGAATTGCCACGGATAGCACCCAGGAGCGGGTTAATGTGCTCGGCTTGTCCGCCGTAAAGCTGGAGGATTTCTTTGCGGCGCTCGGACAAAAGCGCTTTCGCGCCAAACAACTGCTGCAATGGATTCATCAGCGCGGAGTGATTGATTTCCAGCTGATGACGGATCTGTCCAGGGAATTGCGCGATACCCTGACGCAGATTGCCGAGGTACGACCACCACAGGTGGTAAGCCAGGTTGACTCCGCCGATGGCACACGCAAGTGGCTGGTGCGCACCGACAGCGGTAGCAGTGTGGAAATGGTTTATATCCCGGAAGGCGAGCGCGCGACGTTATGTGTTTCGTCGCAGGTCGGATGCGCGTTGGATTGCAGTTTTTGCTCCACCGGCAAGCAGGGATTTAACGGTGATCTGACCGCGGCGGAAATTATCGGCCAGTTGTGGATCGCCAACAGCTCCTTTGGCGGGTTTGCAGCCGGTGCTACCCGGGCGGTGAGCAACGTTGTCATGATGGGTATGGGCGAGCCTTTACTCAACTTTGACAACGTGGTCGATGCCATGAATTTGATGATGCACGACTGCGCTTACGGCCTGTCCAAGCGCCGCGTCACGTTGAGTACTGCGGGGGTGGTGCCCGCCCTCGATCGCCTCGGCGACGTCACCGATGCCTCACTGGCAATTTCGCTACACGCGCCAAATGACGCCCTGCGAGACCAACTGGTGCCCCTGAATCGCAAATACCCCATC
>JBFJKD010000396.1:0-1613 GCA_041635095.1 Porticoccaceae bacterium | reverse complement strand
GCGTTGGCTGGCCAACGGAGTGCGACAAAAGCGTTTTCTTCAGGCCCTGTGTGTGCACAATGGCAATACGATATTTATAATTATCACCCGGGGTGCGGACACCTGGTTGGACTAGAATTTATCCATCAGATCCTGCCAAGCACTGATCAGTTCAGTGCGAAACCCCGGATGGGCGATATTAATTAACGCCTCCGCCCTTTTTTCCACCGACAAATTGGCAAGGCGGGCGACCCCGTATTCGGTGACTACATAATCGATGTCACTGCGCATACCGGTTACCGGCGCGCTACGCAGTAAGGGTACAATTTTTGAGAGCTGGCCATTTTTCGCGGTCGAGTGTACCGCCAGAATACTGCGCCCGCCTTTGCAGGATTTAGCACCGCGCAAGAAGTCGATAAGGCCGCCACCCCCACCCACCTGTTTACCGTTAATCGTTTCACTGTTGAACTGGCCAAACAAATCAATTTCCAGGGTCGTATTAATGGCCACCAGATTATCCATGCTGGCCAGTACCGCGGCATCATGGGTGTAGCTTACTGGCCGGATTTGCAGATCTGGGCGACCTGCGCACCAGCGATAAAACTCCCTGCTGCCCGCCACTACCCCGGTAACTATTTTGCCCCGATCCACCGACTTGCGGGCGCCGTTTACCACACCCTGCTCCACCAGCGGCACGAACGCCTCGGTAAGCAATCCGGTGTGTACCCCCAGATTTTTTTTGTCGGTGAATTTTTGCAAAATGGATACGGGTAACGCACCGATGCCCAATTGCAGGCAATCGCCATCCTCGACCAGTGCGGCAATGTGCTCGGCAATGACCATATCGGTTTCGGAGCTGGCCGCAACGCCATATTCGGCGAGATCCTCTTCTCCATGCACAACAAAGTCGATATCGCGCAATGAAATTTTGGGGCTATCAGCAATAAACGGTGTATACGGGTTAATTTCAGCAATAACACAGCTGGCGCGCTGCAACATCGACAGAGAGTAATCGCCGTGCAATCCAACACTGCAGAAACCGTGCGCGTCAGGCGTTGATAATTTAATCAGGGCGATCCCGATATCGTATTCCTGCTCCATGGCGCGATAGCGGGCGGAGTGGAATGCCGGCACAAACTCAAACCGGCCGGCGCGGTGTAGCTCGCGGTATTCGCTGAGAAAAAAACCGCTATTCAGCGTTGCGGCGGTAGAGATACGATTTACATCGAGTGCCTGCATGGTGGGCACCGAGCAATCGATAATGTGTAACTCGCAAGTCAGCTGCGCCTGGGACACCACATCAATTGCCGCATCCGGCTGACCACAACCTCCGGCAATAAATACCGTCACTCCGTCGACAAAATGCTGGCGGACATGTTCGGTGGTCAATAATGTGGATTCGCTGGTGTTTTGCACTACCGGTACCCTCAAAAAAATACTCGGGCAATTTAGCACAGGGTAGCTCACCGTAACTACCCGGGCGATCAACACTCTGTTGGTTTAGTACAAATTTAGTGCGGCACTCATACCCGGCGCGGCGCTCCGACCTGTCGGCCGGTTCCTTTTGCAGCCGCTGTTGCAGCCAGTTCCTTAAGACGTCGCACCACACCATCTCCTACTGCGTACAGATGGGC
>JBFJKD010000395.1:0-1616 GCA_041635095.1 Porticoccaceae bacterium | reverse complement strand
GCTGGTTGGCACCAGTGTCCTCGCTATCGGCAACGGTCGCTTGTTGATTCTCTACTGAAAATGCGAGAAACGAGCCAACTGCCAGCGCCAACCCCAGCACTATTCGTCCAACCGTTTGCCGCACCCGCCCTGCTCTTTGCATTGCGCCTCCCTCCGACCTGTATAGATGCTCCTCTCGCAACTTACAATTTAATTCCCGGTTATATCAGACCAACTTGACTTAACTCAATGGGGATTGCCCATCACGCCCTGCAACAGCCGGGATTACCCTGCTGGATGGGTGGGCATTTTACAGTGCCATATGAGCAGAATACGCAACAGTCACCGGCCAGTGGTGACAGCACCACGCCGCAGGTCCGGCACTCATAAAACCACTGGCAAGCGTCGGTGGGCATAGCTTCCAGCCTGCTGGCACCACATTCGGGACAGGTGATTGTCGATTCAAGTACGATATTCATCTTTGTGCAAGCCTCGTTGCGTTCTGTAGTGGCCGTCCCGCGATGGCTCCCTGCCACACAGGTGTTGCCGGGAGACGACGGCGTGTTGATAAACAGACTTTCGTAGGCCGCCAAAAAACGCAGCCCAAGATACCCGGCCAACGACGCCACCCAGGGAAAGCAGGTCGCGCAACCCAGCGCTGGTAGCACCGCGCCACCCGTGCCGACGCTCTCCCCCCAAACCCAAAAAATTCAAAACATACAGCTCCCATTCACATCCACTTCTTGCATTGTAGACCCGAAGGCGACAGGCAACCCAATTCAACATCCGAGTTTTTTTGACTGCCGCCTTACTTGAGACCCCTGGCGATTCAAGCTACATTGGGCGCGCCGACCTGATTCGACTCCGTCGCTACGATCGGTAATAAAAAAACGAACACACTCATCTGCGCAATTAGAGAGCGACCATGTCCGATCAGCAGTCAATGTATGACGCCTTACAGCCTTTTCTCGAAAAGCGCGGCGCCCTGGACAATATAGATTATTCAAAACGCCACGCCAAAGGCATGCTGTCGGCGTGGGAGCGGGTCGATCTGTTGATGGATAAAGGCTCCTTTACGGAAATTGCACCGCTGGCTCGGGAAAGCGACCTTGCCCAGACCACCAAACCCGGCGCCACACCACGGGACGGTATTGTCGTCGGCTACGGCAAGGTCAACGGACGCACGGTGGGCGTGGCCGCCTACGATATTCAGTTTCGTGGCGGGTCCATGGGCAAAGTGTGCGAATGGAAGTTCACCCGGTTGAAACGACTGATTCTTGAGCAGGGCTTTCCTCTGGTTATTTTTTCCGAGGGCACCGGCGCCCGACTGGAGGAGGAAGTCAGCTCCCAGGGTGCTTACGACAATCCGCAATTTTCCAACCTCGCGGCCCTTAGCGGTTACGTGCCGGTAGTGGTAGCAATTATGGGCACCTGCGTTGGCGGCCACGCCAATCTATCCGCGTTTGGCGATTTTGTGCCGATGACCAAAAACTCGAGCATGATGATCGCCGGGCCATCCCTGTTAAAAACCAAAATGGGTATCGATGTCACGCTGGAACAGCTTGGCGGCGCCCGCAAGCATGTTGAAGAAAGCGGCATGGGCGATATGCTGGTGGACACCGAATCGGAGTGTATTG
>JBFJKD010000394.1:0-1621 GCA_041635095.1 Porticoccaceae bacterium | reverse complement strand
GTATAAATTCGCCATTCTCAAACGCGGACACCCACACTGCCCCGTCTTCATCGAGACATATCCCATCGGGTGTATAGGGCGCTAAATCCGCAAATACCCGGCGTTTGCTCAGGGATCCATCTGCTTCAATATTAAACGCAGTGAGTCGTCCGACAAAGGTTTCCGCCACAATTAGTGTTTTGCTATCCGGGGTAATTACTGCGCCGTTAGGGAAGTGCATATCGTCCGCGACGGTACGTATCTCCCCTGCGGGAGTGACCAATGTCAGAGTCGCCGACTTCGGTTCTTCGTGGGCAAAAACATCGTAACCAAAGGTTCCGACATAGATATTGCCGTTTTTTGCACACACTGCATCGTTGATATCGTAGGCCAGATTTGCGGATAAATCGGCGTATTCACTCAGCTCGCCCGTCGTCACATTGACGCGCATTAATTTTCTGTCCGCCATGGACACAATAACCACCGATCCGTCGGGCATAAAATTGATGCCCGATGGGCGGTTTGGAAAGTTGGCAACGGCGGTTTTTTGCCCATCGCTGGTAATGGTATACACCGTTTGCCCAAACATGTCCGACACCCAAAGCTTGCCGTCACGCCAGCGCGGGCCTTCGAGAAATACAAACCCGTCGACGAAGGGCTGTGTTGTTAACTGTTGCATGTTGGTACTCCTTTAATTGTGTTTATGGAATGGTTTTTACCAATATGTGAGTCTCACACAGACCCCGTTGCTACACAATGCGCCTCTTGCTTAATCTTTAATCGTACATAATGACTGTACGAGCACCCTCGCCTTTGCCCATGGCATCAAAGGCTTCATTGATCTGCTCCAGCTTGATGCGATTGGTCACCATTTCGTCAAGGCGTAACTGTCCGGACCGATAATAATCGACAAATTTAGGGATATCCCGAGCCGGCACTGATGAACCGTACCCGGAGCCCTTCAGGTGTTTCTCGCTGAACAGCCCCAGTACCGGTAACTCAAGTTGTGTGTCCAATG
Organism: Porticoccaceae bacterium; assembly: GCA_041635095.1. Taxonomy (GTDB): domain Bacteria; phylum Pseudomonadota; class Gammaproteobacteria; order Pseudomonadales; family Porticoccaceae; genus JBFJKD01. The sequence goes on along the minus strand of JBFJKD010000394.1, from coordinate 624 downwards.
CCGGAACACCGACGATGCAGGCGGTACCAGTGAAGCGCGGCATGGCCCAGGCCTGTTCAATAGTTGCCTTCAAACCGGCCGCCTCGAACGCAAAATGCACCCCGCCGCCGCTGATTTTACGTACTTCCTTGACAGCGTTACAGGCGGCCGGATCGACCGCATGGGTTGCCCCGAGCTGTAGTGCCAGTTGGCGTTTTTCCGCCATGGGGTCGATGGCAATAATCGTGGCCGCACCCGCTATTTTTGCGCCCTGAATGATCGACAGGCCGACCCCACCACAACCGATCACGGCGCAACTGTCGCCCGGTGTTATTTTGACCGTATTAAGTGCCGCGCCGACCCCCGTGGTCACCCCGCAGCCAATCAGACACACCGTATCTAGCGACACACTAGCGTCAATTTTAATTGCCATACTGGCAGGTACGACCGCCCTCTCTGAAAAGGTACCGACGCACACCAGTTGTCCAATATCCACGCCCTTTTTGTTTTTCAGGCGACGGGTACCGTCAAGCAATGCGGCTTCCCATATGGTTTCACCCATTTCCTGGCACAGGAAAGGTTTACCCTCCAGGCAAAACAAACACTTGCCGCAGGCCGGTGTCAGGGATGCGATAACGTGATCCC
>JBFJKD010000393.1:0-1638 GCA_041635095.1 Porticoccaceae bacterium | reverse complement strand
CCCTCCAAAGCCTCAAGGCGTTTGCGGGTAAAAGCGGGTAATACCGCGCGTCGTTCCTGAGTATGTCGCGGTGGGTCTGAGGTCGCAAATGCCCGCGTTACATCGAATTCAGCTGGCACGTCGCCGATGATAATATTGTTCTCAGACGAGTAAACGGCATGATCCCGTTCCACCGCCAACACATCCTCATAGCGGCTAACTGACCAATAAGGTCCATAGGGACTTTCGGGACAATAATGAACCGGGTAATCACGTCGCAATGCACGAAACAAAGCAGGGTGTTCGTTGCGCTGAAAGCGCTCTGGTGAACTAACGTCTAGCGCCTGCAACTCTCCCCGCGTCCAGGAGCCACGGTCAGTCGTTTGAGAATCGTCTATGCTCACAATCCTATTAGAATCCCTGTTACAAGTTCACCAGCCACCATTAACTTTACCCTTACCTTTACCACTGCAACTTGAGTTCCAACATGGCGCCGAGTATCCCGCTGCTCATTTTTGGCTGCGAATGAGCCTGCAGGCGAAACTCAGGAATTTGATCGAGCCATTCACACAGGAATAGCTCCAGTTCGGTACTGGCCAAAAACGTTCCCGGACAAAAATGCACGCCGCTACCAAACGTCATGTTGGGCGCAAGTGGGCGAGAAAAGTCAACCTCCATTGGAGAATCAAATAATTTTTCGTCCAGGCTCTGTAGCGGCGGCAAGACAATCATGTCACCCGCTTTCAATAACATGCCGTCTATGACCTGATCGGTTTTAAGTTGTCGCGCCTTGGTCATAATAGGAAAGCGTCGGATAAATTCCGGCACCGCCGAGGCAATCAACTCGGGATTGTAAACCAGTACCTGGCGATGCTCAGGATGCTGCGCCAGGAAACTCATGATAAACCCCAATATCGACACCACGGTATCAATACCACCGGTCAGCATCGCGGTCGCCACATCCACTGCTTCATCTTCGCTGATTGGACGACCATCCAGCTCTCCGCACACTAGCCGACTCAATAGATCATCGCCGGGGCAAGCCTGCCGCTCAATGACCCAGGGACGAAGAAAGTTGGCAAAACGATCCATCACTGGCACATTGGATGCGTTCGGTTCTTCACCATAACGCGGTAGCTGAGCGGCGCACTCGTCGGGTATGGCAGCCATATGCAGGAATACTCGTGCCGGAATCATTATCGCCACATCATTAATGAACTCACAATGGCGAAGCGTCAACACCCGCGCTATGGCCTCAGCGATAATGACCTTAATGCCCGACGCGCCGGCCTGTACGTGCGTCCGTGTAAGCGCTGCCGTCATCAGCTTGCGGTAAGGTCGATGCTCAGGTGGATCGAGCGTAGTGGGCCGCAATGGGAATTTTTCTCCCCACTTTTTAGGCACAATGGTGATGCGAGACGAAAAGTTTTTATGATCAGCATAGATGCGGGCAATATCATCGGCCCGGGTTACGAGCCAGTGACCACCATTGCAAGGTGTCCATAAAATCCGGTGGGGATACTCTTTCTGGATCTTTCGCCACGCCCAGTGTAAATCGTGATCCGCGCCTGGGATATTGTAAATATCAATGTCAACTATTCGTTCCACAGGGATAGACAGTGTCGCACATTGATCAGCTTCCATTCCCATACTCCCTGT
>JBFJKD010000392.1:0-1652 GCA_041635095.1 Porticoccaceae bacterium | reverse complement strand
CGAATATTTCCTCGTAACCGGATATAAAATAGAGTCCAGACAATATGTTAGGCTCGCCAGACCCAACGACCCCGGTGACTCTAACAACGGCGGGGATTCAGGGCAAGATGTAAATATGGTACCTTACCCGACCGAAACATGAACGACTTTCAGTGAACCGAAACTATACCATGACCATAGAACGCACAGATATCGAAAAGCTCGCAGAACTGGCGAGAATTGACATAACTGAACAAAATATCACGGCGACTGCCCGCAGCATTTCCGAAATACTCGCGCTGGTGGATCAACTGCAGGCGACGCATACCGAAAACGTCGAACCGATGGCGCATCCACTGGATGCCACCCAGCGCCTGCGCGCCGACTGCGTCACCGAACCGGATTGTCGAGAAGATTTCCTCGCACTAGCCCCCTGTAGCGAGAACGGGTTGTATCTGGTGCCCCAGGTACTCGACTGATTAGTTGCACCATATTACCGGTCGGCGCGACGTTCCCTTACCGGTTGCACCACAGGCCTCCACTTTAAGCTTACGAGCCCGCAGGAACTTACAGGCATGCACAACCTCACTCTCGCCGAACTCAGTCTCGGCCTGAACAACAAGGATTTTTCCAGCGTCGAGCTCGCGCAGTTTTTCCTTGCGCGTATCGCGACACTCGATGAACGCTACAACAGTTTTATCACGGTCACCCCCGAACTTGCCCTGCAACAGGCACAGACGGCGGATCGGCGCCGAGCGAACGGCGCAGCGCCAGCACTCTGCGGCGTGCCTATCGTCCACAAGGATATTTTCTGCACCCAGGGCGTGCGCACCAGCTGTGGATCAAAAATGCTCGACAATTTTATTCCACCCTACGACGCCACAGTGGTTGCTAACTTTGCCGCGGCTGGCGCCGTGGTGCTTGGCAAAAGCAATATGGATGAATTTGCCATGGGTTCGTCCAACGAAACCAGCTACTACGGACCGGTAAAAAATCCGTGGGATACCAGTTGCGTTCCCGGCGGCTCGTCCGGCGGTTCTGCAGCCGCAGTGGCGGCCCGCCTGACCCCCGCAGCCACGGCGACCGATACGGGCGGCTCGATTCGCCAACCCGCGGCGCTGTGTGGCATTACCGGACTCAAGCCGACCTACGGCCGCGTGTCCCGCTGGGGTATGATCGCGTTTGCCTCCAGTCTCGATCAGGCAGGTCCCATGGCGCGCACCGCACAGGACGCCGCCCTGCTACTCAACGTCATGGCCAGTTTCGATCCCAAAGATTCCACCAGTGTCGAACGAGAAGTTCCCGACTACACCGCAGGAATTAACTCCGACCTCACCGGGTTAAGAGTTGGATTGCCGCGCGAATATTTTGACGCGGGGCTGAATCCCGGCACCGAGCGCGCCCTGCGCGACGCTGTTGCGGAATTGCAGAAACTGGGGGTTACCGTCAAGGACATTAGTCTTCCGCACTCCGCATTGTCGGTACCCGCGTACTACGTTATCGCCCCCGCAGAGGCATCGGCCAACCTCTCGCGGTTTGACGGTGTACGCTACGGTTACCGCTGCGCGGATCCGGTCGATCTGCGCGACATGTATATGCGCTCCCGAGCGGAAGGTTTTGGCGACGAAGTGAAACGTCGCATTCTGGTTGGCGCCTATTGTCTGTCCGCCGGT
>JBFJKD010000391.1:0-1657 GCA_041635095.1 Porticoccaceae bacterium | reverse complement strand
TGAGTTGATCGTCAGCAGCGTATCGATTAATTCCGGGTCGGTAATTAAACGATCCAGTATCGCGGGCACTTCGTCGTCCCGATAGGGACGAATGTCTTCAAATTGCTGCATTCAGTTTACTTTTTTCGTTTACGTGAAATGAAGGGGCATCAAACAGGGCGATAACAGACATCGCGCCGTTTAACCACCATCATGGTGCGGCTATGCAAGTCTAACTGTAGCGACGGTAACCGTCTAACGCCGCGGTGTAAACCAGGTGACATCCCGAGCATATTTGTCGGTCAGATGGGCCACATCGAGCACCATCGCGAACAGCGCCATGCGTACCAGCAACCCATTGTCGGTCTGGCGAAAAATGGCCAGATTGGGATTCGCATCCAGATCGCGGTCGAGCTCGTTGGCCTCGGCCCGCGAATCCCGCGGCAACGGATGCATAATAACGGTGTTGGGCTCGCAGTACTGGGTATAGATCGCCTGGTTCAAACGAAAGCGTCCACGATATAGACCCGCCTGATCGCGATCCGCAAAACGTTCTTCCTGTATGCGTGTCGAATACACGATGTCCACATGGGCAATGCTCGCTTCCAGTGCTTCGCTCACCGTGACGGTGTGGCCAGCGGCGCGTAATTCCTCCACCAGTTCCATGGGCATCGCCAACTCATTGGGCGAGACCAGCATGACCTGAATATTTTTATACAGGCACAAAAGTTTGCACAGCGAATGGACCGTGCGACCATATTTCAAATCGCCAATCATGGCGATGCGCAACCCGTCGATATCACGCCCACGGCCATTTAATTCTTTCTGGATAGTGTATAAATCGAGTAGCGCCTGACTGGGATGTTCGTTGGTGCCGTCACCACCGTTTAACACCGGCACCCGACTGGCCGCCGCGAACTCCGCCACCGAGCCAGCTAACGGGTGACGCATGCAGATGACATCGCTAAATCCCGACAGGACGCGCGCGGTATCCTGTAACGACTCCCCTTTGACCAGGGACGAGCTATCCATGCCCACCGACTCGCGCACCTCGCCGCCGAGGAGATTAAACGCGCTGCCGAAACTGATGCGGGTGCGGGTGCTGGCTTCCAGAAACATACTGCCCAGAATGGCGCCTTCGAGCACGCGGGTAACCTTAATGCGCTGTGCGTAAGGTTCCATGCGCTCGGCAGTGCGAAACACCTGCTCGATATCCGCGCGCTCAAACTGCCCGATAGACAGTATATGAACCCCTGCAAAATTCATTACCGATTTCCTGCGGATAAAATTTGCGGAATTCTAGCGGGTTTCACTGTACTCAACCAGCAACTCATACACTCTCCGCAAGCTGTGTTCCCCAGGCGCGTAACTGCTCGAGAATATTCTGGTCGTGGGCGCTGAGATCGGGCCTGTCTTGCAACCGATCCAGTTCGAGATTGTAACTGTGCAAAGTTAGATAACCGCCAGCTTCGTCGGTCAGCCGCGCGCGGACGGATTCCTGCCAGCGCGCGCGTTCATCGACACTGAGTGTTTCGGGATAGTGGCGGGCGCGGTAGCGGAACAGTAATTCCCCATAGCGCTTATCCTTGAATACAAAATTTGTGCTCGCCAATTCCGGCCCCCTGGCCTGGCGAATTTGCGCCAGTAAGGGTTTGTCCTGATTGGGTAGAAACCCGCC
>JBFJKD010000390.1:0-1693 GCA_041635095.1 Porticoccaceae bacterium | reverse complement strand
ATCCCAGACACCCTGAATATCCGGCTGACCAAATGAATTTCGTGGTGGCTCGTAACGTGCCGGGGCAGCCTCACCCAGCGTCGAGTACGCGGAGATAGAAACTGCCAATACTGCCATCAGGCTGGCGAACGGCAGTGATTTGAGGGTTTGATTCATGTCGCGCTCCGTAGCGTTGATCAATAGGTACTTGAGCAGCACGCTACCACAAAGCCATTTAGGAATAAACCTTACGCGAATGTATCGATGATGCCGCCAAAATCTGTCGGTGTGAGCGGGCTAATTGCCTGGAGTAACACCGCTGTTGTGGTGGGGGTGTACAAGCTCTCAGCTTGTTGCTCTAAGGGAGACGGGCGCGGTTAATGGTGACCATTTCGGTACGCCGTCTACCGGCACACGGGCGGCGAGGGTAATCCGCACGGTGTTGTGCAGTGACCATTGGGCAGGTTCAAAGTAAAAGGCCGTGGCATTCAACCCCGGCCCGACTCCCCCCGTAATTCCCTGTTGTATTTTTTGTGTCTCGTATAAACGTTGTACACGAGCATTGCCGGGATGGAGTCCTCTGCGATTAAGGAGTCAGTTTCCGTCGCCAGTACGCTGTGGATATTGGCCACTTTTGAGCTGTTCGCGCATATTTTTCCGTTCTTGTTCGGACAATTTTCCATCCCCATCCTGATCAAAAGGTGCGATTCGTTGGCGCTGTTGCGCTTGCATCTGTTCCCGTTCGGCAGCGGAGAGCTTGCCGTCTCCATCGGTGTCGAAGCGCTGCACCATGCGGGCTTTTTTATACGCTCTGAAGGTTTCCCGCTCCTGGTCGGAAATAGTGCCATCGCCGTCCGCGTCCAGGCGTTTATGGATTCGGGGTTTGCGCTCCTCCGGCGATAATTTACCATCCCCATCGGCGTCATATTTTTGTACTAGCCGGTCGAGTGTTGCGCGGCGTATCTGCAGGATCGGCGGCCAGGGTGCAGGTAAGCGTTAAAAACGAATAGGGCATTGGATCTCTCCTGATCGAATTGACAAATTGAGCTGTGGAACCGGGACGGAACAGGCTGCGTGGATTGAAACTACCCTCGATTTCCCTGTCTTCCAGGTGTGTGGTGGCGACGGGAATCTGTCAGTCAGTAGAGTACAACGGTTTGCCTGGCTGATGGTTGACCGCTGCGGGTTGTCAGTGCGCCGGGCGTCGTCGGGTTGCGGGCCGCTTCCAAGATAATACTACTGAGTGGTAGACTGCATTTCTGCGCGCGTCGCCAGGTGAGCTGGGTCCAAACGCCGTACTTCGGCGCCATTCGCCCGTTTTCTTCTACTTCAAATTGGATATCGCTATGAACTACGCAGACTACCAGCATTTGCTGTTTGAGCATCAGCCCAACGGCGTACTGATTATTACCATTAATCGCCCGGAGGTGATGAATGCTACGAATGCCCGCTTGCATTGGGAGCTCACGCAGGTGTGGGATACGGTGGCGGCGGACGATGATGCCAATGTGGTAGTAGTGACCGGAGCTGGCAAGGCGTTTTCGGCTGGTGGCGATCTGAACTGGGTGGAAACCATGGTCGGCAACCCGGAGGGGGTTAAAAATGTGCAGAAGGAAGCCGCCGACATTGTGTATAAATTGCTGGCACTGGAAAAACCGGTGATTTCCGCGATTAATGGCGTCGCGGTTGGCGCGGGTCTGGCGGTGGCGCTGAT
>JBFJKD010000389.1:0-1698 GCA_041635095.1 Porticoccaceae bacterium | reverse complement strand
TCAGAGGTGGTAATTCGTTCAGGGTGCGCAGGTCGAAGTAATCGAGAAACTGGCGTGTGGTGGCAAACAACGCCGGTCTACCTGGCACGTCGCGATGTCCAACAACACGTACCCACTCCCGCTCTTCCAGGCTGCGGATAATGTCGGAGCTGACCGCAACCCCGCGTATTTGTTCGATATCACCCCTAGTAATGGGCTGACGATAGGCAATCAGGGACAGGGTTTCCAGCAGCGCGCGGGAATATCTCTTCGGCTTTTCTTCCCACAGGTTGTTAATCCACGGCGCCAGCTCTTGCCTTACCTGCAGACGATACCCGCTGCCAACTTTACGCAATTGATAACTGCGCTCCTCGCAGTCGCTGGCAAGGCCATCAAGCGCCTGGTTCAACATATCTTTGTCCACCTGGTCGCGCTCGGAAAACAGATTTTCCAGCGCCGCCAGATCCAGCGGTTTGCCCGCCGCCAATAACGCGCCTTCCAGTATCTTCTTAAGCGGTTCGATATCCATTATTGTATTCTCGTGCGCACATGTATCGGACCGAACGACTCCGCCTGTACGATCTCCACCAGTGCCTCCTTAATCAATTCCATGATCGCCAAAAATGTGACCACCACCCCCCTGCGCCCCTCTGCCACGGTGAAGAAACTGACAAACGGCACAAATTCATGACCTTGCAGCCGGTCCATAATAATGATCATCCGCTCCCGCGTGGATAGCGTTTCCAACTGCACATGGTGACTCTCAAACATCTGTGCACGGCGCAACACACCGGAAAGAGCGAACATCAATTCGGACATCTCCACCGCGGGCTGCGGGCGTTCTACCTGTCGCTCTGGCTCCAGGGCCACCGCACGAAAAATATCGCGGCCAATGCGCGGCAGCGCGTCCATATCTTCCGCCGCCCTTTTATAGCGCTCGTACTCCTGTAAACGTCTGACCAGCTCCGCCCGCGGATCTTCGGCCAGTTCCTCTTCGAACTGGCGCGGAATCAACATGCGCGATTTAATTTCCGCCAGCATGGCGGCCATTAGTAAATATTCCGCCACCAGCTCCAACTGGAAGGCCTGCATCATGTCGATGTATACCATGTATTGCCGGGTAATTTCGGCCACATTGATATCGAGAATATTGAGATTCTGTCGCTTGATCAGATACAGCAATAAATCGAGCGGCCCCTCAAAGGCCTCGAGGATGACTTCGAGGGCTTCCGGGGGGATGTACAGGTCCTTCGGTATCTGGGTGAAATGCCTGCCATGTACTATAGCGAAGGGCATTTCGTCCTGTGAAACTGGGGAAGTGCCGCGCTCCGTACCCAACCGGGTTCCCGGTCCCTTGATCTCAGGTGCCGTCGGTAACCCAGGCGCCGTCGGTAACACAGGTTCGACATGTTCTGTTGTCACGACGTCTCCAGCGGCAGGCAATCCGCCAGCATTATACCGCCATTGGCGAAGGGTAGTAGGGTGCTCCGGCTTAAAGCCATAGTACTAAAGACCAAATGGCGTGGTATCTCCCATGCCGCGACGCACCAGCACCGGCGTATCGTCGGTGTAATCAATAATCGTAGTCGGTTCCAGACCACAGTGCCCGCCATCCACGATAGCATCGACCTGATGATCCAGTAACTGTCGAATGTCCTCTGGGTCAGTCAGTGGGTAATCGTCTCCCGGCAATGAAAGGGTCACGCTCATCAGGGGTTC
>JBFJKD010000388.1:0-1711 GCA_041635095.1 Porticoccaceae bacterium | reverse complement strand
TTCGTCGCCGCCAATGAGTATATACGCGGGATTGCCAGCATGGGCCTGCAAGCGCTAAAACTGTACTATGATACGGATGAATCGAAGGAAGGTGTCAACGCCTTACAGGAAAAACGCAAACCCGAATTTCGTAAATACGTTAAATAAACACTTTAAAAATTCACCACCCTATGTTCTGGAGTAAGTAGTATGGATCTCGATTTAAAAGGCAAATCCGTTATCGTCACCGGCGGCGCATCCAATATTGGACGCGCCATCGTTTTACAGTTTGCGAGGGAAGGCGCCAACATCACCATCGCCGATCTGGACACGGAATCCGGTGAGCGCGTCGCCGCCACCGCCAAAGAACTGGGTGCCACTGATGCCCAGGTGATAAAAACGGATATTACCGACCTCGCCAGTGTCGAGAATCTGTTCGCCAAAGCGGTTGCGAAATACGGTGGCGTCCATGCGCTGGTCAACAATGTCGGTTGGGACAAGTTGATGTTTTTCACCGACACCACCCCGGAGCTGTGGCAAAAACTGATCGCCATCAATTACGTTGGCGTCCTGAACTGCACCAAAACCGCACTGGCCCACATGGTGCCCAACGGTGGCGGCTCCATCGTTTCCATCAGCTCCGACGCCAGCCGCCAGGGCGAACCCCGCGAGGCGGTTTACGGCGGTCTGAAAGCCGCCACCAACAGCTTTATGAAAACCATCGCCAAAGAAAATGGGCGCTTTAATGTGCGCTGCAACTGCGTGTGTCCCGGCGTAACCATTCCGGAAACCGCCGAGGAGACCGGCGCCAACAGCATGTGGGTGAACAAGGACTCGATGTTTACCGAAGATCAGTTTGCCGCCATTGCCAAATCCCTGCCGCTAAAAAGAGTGGGGCGCCCCGCCGACGTGGCAAATGCCGTGGTATTTTTGTCCTCGCAAAAAGTGGCCAGTTACATCACCGGTCAGGTGCTGAGCGCCAGCGGCGGCTACAGTATGATCGGCTAAACCTGCACTCCGTCGATACGCCCGCCGCGCCCGCGGCGGGCTATTGATGCCCTTGCCTTTTCTGGCATTGTGTTCACCTGAAAACGAATCCGTTTCCGCTGACCTCCAACAACCGTTACTCATTGCGACCCCAAAGAAAAAAAACGCGGCCATAGACAGTTCATCTAAATTTGCCGGGTGGTCTCATCAGTGCGTTCATTTGGACCCCGACAAACCCCGTACTTTATTCTTATAGATATCAAAACGTTGTGTAATTATCCGTGATGCGCCTGTTGGCAACATATATCGCACGAGCTCATATAAGTGCTAAAGCGCCAGATAACCGCGCACGTGCGTCATATCCTGGGAGAGTTTGCTGGCCTATTGATTTTTCTTTTGAAATCAAGGTATTGTGGGGCGAATAATTAAGCAATCAGGGAATGATATGTCGCACCTGCACTTTTATATCCAAATACGGGTACATCATGCACACGTGCACGCGTTGCGAACATATGTCGCACGTGGCGTTCAATAATAGTTAGGTCTGGAGAATAACTATGGAGTTCGGAGCACTATTCTGGTCCGTTGTAGTGGGCGCAGCCGCATGGCTTGCCAACGAATGGCGTCGGCGTTCTATCGACGACTTCAAACGAAAAGAGGAACGGTATATCCAACTACTCAACGCTTTGAACGGGTTTTACGTTGGCGCGGATGATCGGCTCAGAGAGAAGGCGGCTGAGCTGAA
>JBFJKD010000387.1:0-1727 GCA_041635095.1 Porticoccaceae bacterium | reverse complement strand
TGACTACGATCAAAACGCTGAACGTAACCCGGGCATTTTTGCCATAGCTTAGCCTCGCCATGCGTTGCAGCAGGTGTTTGATCCGTGCATGCACACCACTGTGGCTGTCGTCGAGGCCAATCAGTTTTTTGACATTCTTCGGTTCCGGCAGCAACGACAACAGCACGGGCGTCAAAAATACATTCGCTGGGATCATCGTCAGCGCCCAGAAACCACAAAACAGGGCGAACCGCTCCATCGCGGGGATCGGCGCCACCGCGATCAAAAACAGGCCCGCAGCGTCGGTGATAATGCCCAGAATACCCGGCGCCATCATCACACTCAGGGAAATTTCAGCCGCTTTTTTCTTGTCGCGCACGTGATAATAAATTTCATAGTAGCGCTCAATCACCTGCACACAGTGGCTGAACGAACGGGCGATCAACAGCAACGGCACCACCATAATCAACGGCTCGATGGGGTCTCCAATCCAGCCTACAAAACCAAAACCCCAGACCGCGGCGACAGCGCTGGTCAGCAGCGGTGCCACGACACCGACTATGTTGCGCATGTACAGCACCAAGGACAGGAGCAGCGCCAAACCGGTCAGGCCAAAGATGCCGATCATCTCTTTTTCGTAAAAATATACCCAGCCGGTTAGTATCGGCTGTCCAGCGACATAGACATCGTGGTGTTCATCCCGAGCGTTGCGCACCAACTCCTGGACACCCTCGGAAACTACACCGTAATCCAGCAGACGCTCGATAAACGTTGCCCGAATCAAAGTTGCGGTGTGGTCTTCGGAAATCAGAAATTTTTGCGAACCGGGGGATTTTTTGACTCGTGAAATAAAGTCTTCTATCTCCTCCGGTGTGGCCGGCGCGTGGTCTTCCATTAGCGGCTGGGAGTCGATACCGAATGGCGTCGCCTCTGCGTAACGGGCTTTTTCCGTAGTGATCGATATAATCTGGTCGTGATCAACCCCAGCGACCAAATCGATGTCCCTGGTCATATCCCATACTTTGGCCAGCGTCTCCGGATTGTAGATGTCCCCATCCTTGCGCTTCACCATCACCGTAACAGTCAACGGATTACCGAAATTCGGATGATCCAGAAAGGTTTGCACAAAGGGATGATTCTTTGGCAGCAGGTCGGTGAAAATAGTTTTTAGCTCCACGTTTTTCAGGCCGTAGGCGAAAAACGCAGTAAGGGCGAACAAAATAGTCAAAGCGGCCCAGCGATACTTCATGGTCAGCGTCGCCAGACGGTAACGTAAGGTCTTCAAAACTGATCCCCCTGCAAGGACTCTATTAATAGTGTAATTAATAGTGTAAAAACGCCGCGAACTCTACCATACAAAAATCGGCCAAGCCACAGCGTACTGAGAAATATCTGGTCCCTACCCAACCGGCTGAATAGAAGCTTTCAGACAGGAACTCCGCGCCCAGCAACTGATACTCCCAGACTTCTCAATAATACTAGACGACGCTATATTTAGTGAGCCACTACACGCGCCAAGATCACCACCCAAACTTCCTGCATCTCGCCACATAGCAACCGAGCGATAAAACTGTAAAAACACCTCTATCGCAGAATAATGCGTTTAAAAGAAACCATGTGCGTCGAGAGGATAATCGTCATAAACCCTGAGCCGCAATCTTATAGTTCTGTGATTGGACACATGGCGACGGAAGGAGCCTGTCAAAATAGAATAGCCTGGCCCCGTAACCCCCACAGGATATCCAGCG
>JBFJKD010000386.1:0-1736 GCA_041635095.1 Porticoccaceae bacterium | reverse complement strand
TTGTGGTAGTGGCTGGGGTTGTGGTGGTGGGGTACATATAGACGGGCGCCGTTGTACGCTGGCTCTTGCTCCATTAAACTTAACTTATATATAATTAAAGAATACACATATTCGCTAAAGTAATATATGGGCGTAAATTCAATTCTGATACCACCCTTTAAATGTTCGTCAGTACGAAGCTTGACCGGGAAGAGGCGCACCGGTACGGAACGGACCAGAAACAGCGGAGAATAGATTAAGGCCTGGCTTACGAGCAGTAACGAACGCCGTCTGCTTGGGCTTTTGGCTAAAGAGAGCGATCGGCCAGGGGCGCTCGAACGCCGCCGTTACCATCTTCGCGGCGGCTGAGGCCGCTGGTTTTGCCTGGAGTGCGACTGAGGAGTTAATTGCTCAGGCAGAAAAGGCGCTGGCGGACAATCGCCTCGACGCAGCGGCAGCCCTGGCTCGACAGGCGCTTAAACAGGCACGGAACCCTATTGCCCAGTCCGAATATGCGGATGCCCATTGGCAGGAGATGAAGCCCGATTGGCATCCTGGAGCTACCAGATACTACGATACACCTGAATACATAGTCGGGCGGTTATGCAAATAAATCGTAGAGAATTTACCAAGTTATTAGCCTGCGCCGGGGTGGCTGGCTTACTGCCAGGTTGTAACAAGTCCGGCAGCAACTCTGGTGTCCATTTGTATGACATAGCGAGCACCGGTGATGTGCGCCTGCTGCACTTTACCGATACCCATGCGCAGTTAAATCCCATCTACTTTCGCGAACCGAGCGTTAATCTCGGATTTCATGATGCCTTTGCGCGCCCACCCCATCTGGTTGCCGAGGATTTTCTTAAATATTTTTCGATTCCCGCTGGCGCACGCGTATACCCCCATTGACTTTACCCAGGCCGCCGAGCTTTACGGAAAAGTAGGTGGGTTCGCCTGTCTGAAAGCATTGATCGAGCGCCTGCGAACGGATTTTGGCAGAGACAAAACCCTGTTGCTCGATGGCGGTGACACCTGGCAGGGATCCGGTACGGCGTATTGGACCTGCGGTCAGGGTATGGTGGAAGCCTGCAATCTGCTGGGCGTGGATATTATGCCCGGGCACTGGGAATTCACCTATCAGGATTCCGAAGTACTGGCTAATATCGCAAAATTCAACGGAGAATTTCTTGCACACAATATTCGGGTTAAAGAAGACGTATTGTTCGAAGGTGCCGGTGCCTATGACGAAGATACTGGTCATGCTTTCCAGCCTTACACGGTAAAAGAGCTGGGTGGATTTCGCGTCGCTGTTATCGGTCAGGCCTTTCCGTATACCCCGCTGGTAAAACCCTGATGACCAATGTGGGGTCCAACGGAAAATTTCTGGGCGTGCTCGATCTCAATCTCGGTCAGGGGCGGGTGCTGGACTACAACTACAGGCTATTGCCGGTGTTCGCAACTTTGTTAACCCCCGACAGCACAATGGCGCAGTACATCGACGGTGCGTAAGCCGTATCTCGCGACGCTTAGCAAACCACTTGCCATTGCCGGTGATTTACTCTACCGACGGGGTAATTTTAGCGGCACGTTCGATCAGGTTATCTGCGATGCGCGCCGTTAACGACGCGCAAATTTCCCTGTCGCCAGGCTTCCGCTGGGGCACCACCGTCCTTCCCGGACAAACGATTACCTTGGAACATGTGCTGGACCAGACCTGCATCACCTATCCTGAAACTTATGTCCGCGAGATAAGCGGCACC
>JBFJKD010000385.1:0-1745 GCA_041635095.1 Porticoccaceae bacterium | reverse complement strand
CGATCATGCGCGTGGCGTCACCGAGGTGTTCCTCAAGGTTGGGTACGGTGTCGCTCAGGGCGCCAAATATAAAACCCCGGTAAGTGGCAAGGCGCGGCAGGGGTGTCAGTCCCATATCTCTTTTGCAAAAAGAATCCGGGTAGCCGCCGCGTCGCTCGTTCATGATGCCCACATTGTCGCCGTTGGAGTTAAACATCCAGCCGTGGAAGGGGCAGGAAAACTCTGCCTTGTTGCCGCGATCCTCGCGGGTCAGAGTGACCCCGCGGTGGGCGCAGGCGTTAATAAACGCCTTTACCTCGCCCTCGGCATTGCGGGTTACCAGCACTGGCTGGCGCCCGATCCAGGTGGAAAAAAAATCGTTGGGATTGGCGACCTGCGATTCGTGGGTCAGGTACACCCAGTTGGCTTCAAAAATGTGTTTTATCTCCAGTTCAAATAAATCTGGATCGGTAAATATGGAGCGATCCACCCGGCAAACACCTTCGGCGACACGGTCGTCTACGTAACAGGACGGGTCCATTAAATTTTTAATCGGGATATTCATTCGCTGCTCCGTTTACTGAAAACTGTTGGCGATTCACATGAAATAACAAAGGTTTTTGTCGAGTACGACCCGCTGGTCGATGGAGATATGGCGGGCCACCAGGCGCCATTTCCCGTGCACACGGCGCAACCTGTCGCGGCGTCCGCCGTACACCACCGCCTGATCACGCTGGCGTCGGTTGCGATACACCATAATGTTTGAGTAGGCTGTCACTTCTCCGTCCACATCGGACCACTCGGCATCGATGTTGGTGATAAACCGGCGCAAATGGCTGACTGGCTGAAGTTAATTAATAGAACTTTCATCAGCGCGATCATAAAGGGAGTGACGTTAAGCGGAATTGACTTTGATCAAGTTCTCAGTGAAATTTGCCGTGTTACTGTGGGCGCGATCAAAGGTGGTTGCGTCGCACCCGAGCCCCTGTTTGGACAAGGTAAAGGAGTCAGTGCTAAATGCTGGTATTGATTGGGGCAAGTATCTTTTTCCTGGGTATACATTTTGTGATTGCGGGCACTCGCCTGCGGGATGGCCTGGTGGCGCGGCTTGGCGAAAAACGGTTCCGCCTGCTTTTTTCTGCGATGGCCGTGGTCGGCTTTGTGGCGATGGTGCTGGGTTATGCGCAAGCGCAGAGGGTCGTTCTCTGGGGCGCCCATATATTGCCTCTATCGGTGTTCTTCGTCGGCAATCTGGTTGCCGTGTTATTGCTGGTCATCGGCGCACTCACTCCCAGTCCCAATTCGATTTTGACGGAAAGGGCCTATCGGGAAGGTGCGGTGGAAGTCAGGGGCATACTGCGTATCACACGTCACCCCGCCATGCTTGGCCTGGGATTGTGGGCGCTGATGCACCTGTTGGCCAATGGTGATAGTGCGTCCATGGTGTTTTTCGGGGCTCTGGCCACGCTGGCACTGCTTGGGCCACTGTCCATGGATCGCAAGAAATTGCGACTGGATGGGAAGCGCTACAGGCAGATTCTTGAACAGACCTCCTACCTGCCATTTGTGGCCCTGTGGGGGCGTAAAAACTCACTGGGGAATCAGCGCGGGGTCTGGGCGGAAATCGGTTGCGTAAAACTAGTGTTGGCGATGCTGGCTTTCGTCGCCCTGGTGGTCGTGCATCCGTGGATAGCGGGTGTTGCCATCCTGTGAAAAAGCGCCTCCTCGGAGTCCATTTCCCAGCCCACCGCGACCAGGTCGTCGTT
>JBFJKD010000384.1:0-1747 GCA_041635095.1 Porticoccaceae bacterium | reverse complement strand
GCACCCTGGGTGCCGATTTTGCATTTGGTTTTGGTGAAGGCCTGGCGCACATCGCCGAAGGTGCGGTTGGAGTTGTCGGTGAGGCAGTCGATGATGGCCATGCTGCCGCCGGGGCCATAGCCTTCGTAGCGTGCGGGGGAATAGTCTTCACCGCCGCCGCCTTTGGCTTTGTCGATGGCCTTGTCGATCACATGGGCGGGCACCTGGTCTTTCTTGGCGCGCTCGATGAGGTTGCGCAGAGCCAGGTTGGCCGTGGGGTCGACGCCGCCGGATTTGGCGCTGACATAGATTTCCCGGCCATAGCGGCTGTATACCTTGGCTTTCATGTCAGAGGTTTTGGCCATGGAGTCTTTGCGGTTTTGATACGCCCTGCCCATACGCTTACGGTTCCCGGTAATTACAGGTGCGGGATTTTACTGATAACTTGCTGTTTAAGGAAATAGCCCCTTAGGAAAAGGGGCCTGAAGGCAATGGCTGTTCGGAAAACCGGGGATAAAACAGGCAGATTTATCTACCAGTTCCCGATGGCGGTGCGCCATACCCTGATCGGGACCGACGCCGCTGATAATTGCCACCTTAGCGTGCGCTACCTTAGCCATGTTGCATCGCCTGTACGGAAAACGAATGATTTACAGGCCGTTGCTGCAAGGCATGCGCTGATTGAGGACGCCTACATCTCCATGGGCACTTTAAAGTGCTGGGCCAGTATCCGGTCGCGGTGGGCAATCAGCACCGGATCAACCGCATTACGCACGCTGTCGGACATGCTCGTGAACATGGGGCGTGCCTGTTCCGGCACCGGGCATTTCTCGGGTGGCAATAAATCAAAGAGGTTAGAAAACGCGGTCCAGTAGAAATCGACGGCGGTAACGCTGTTGCCGATAAAAAAATCGCTTCCGGCACTTTGTTGTGCTTTCAGGATACCTGCCAGTACCTTGAGCGTCTCGATTTGACGCTGGTCAGCACGGGCGACATCCTCTTCCGTGGAGCCATATTTTTTCGCCATCAGCACAAAACCTTCCGGCGCTTGCCCGGACGCCACCATGGGCGCAAACATGCTCAGGCGCCGGTTCCAGGCCAGACCCAGTTGCCCGCATATTTCATGGGAGATTCCCAGCACTCGCATTCGATCTCGTCTCGACTCCGGGAGTAGCGGTTTTTGCGGGGCCAGGCGTTCGAGTAGAAACAGAATGTCGTCCCAGCGATCAATCGGGGCTTCGTCGTTCCAGGCGACGATTGGCGCGCCATTGTTGTTGCCGGTCCAGGCGACAAATTCCGCGTTGGCGCCACCGCCTTCCCAGGGCGCGGCGGTATAGCTCAGCCCCTTGTAATCCATCATGGCTTTGGCGGCCTGGCCCCAGGGGCTGGGCATATATTGAACGAGGACGATGCGCAGACCATCGCCGTTGATGACTTCTTGCGGAGTGACGTATTTCATAATCCCAGCCTGTATGAGTGAGTGTTTGAGTTTGCGAGCTGTTGTACTTGACCCGGACTAGCCTAAGTAATTAGTGCCGTGGCGTACAGGCGCTGGTGGTTGATCAGCGCCTGCATGTTTGCCAGCAGGCTGTGCTGCGCATTGAGAAGCAGGATTCGGGTATTGCTAATATATTATGTCCGAAACTTCACTGCATGGATAAAAGCTCTCATATCGAATACTGCCCCTGTTTCCGACATAAATGAATTCTTATGTCGGATCCCGCTGATGGGTGCTGGAGACGCCCACGGCCTGCGAACACCCGCGCTT
>JBFJKD010000383.1:0-1777 GCA_041635095.1 Porticoccaceae bacterium | reverse complement strand
TCGGATAGCTATCACAGTAACGCGCGCCAAACTCTGGCGATTGCGAGCGGGATGGCTTTGACGCTTAGCGGGTTACTGTTGTGGCGACGCTACCGGCGCTAGCTGACCGTAATTTAAATAGCCCTGACACGGCAGGTGCTGCAATATGATGAGCCCGCTTTAATCCGCGACTCTTTCACTATTCACGCAATTAAACGGCACCAGTCCAGCACGCACGCGATTGATATTTTCGGCGACCTTGCCGGCAATGCCTTGCAAACTCAGGTCGGTGGAACCGGCCACATGGGGCGTCACCACGACATTGCAGGACAACAAGGGATCCGCCGGATCGAATGGCTCGTGCCAGAATACGTCCAGCCCAGCACCGGCAAGGTGTCCACTTCGCAGCGCCGCGAGCAGCGCGACATAATCAACTACCGGACCGCGCGCCACATTGATAATAAACGCCCCGGCTTTCATGGCGCTCATTTGCGCGGCACCAATCATGCCCCGCGTGTCTTCATTCAAGGGTGACGCCACAATCACAAAATCCGCCTGTGCCAGACATTCGAGCAACTGTTTCGCTGGGTAATGAGCCGCGACAGGTATCGCATTTTCTTCGGCGGTATTTTTGGGGCCGCTGCGGGACAGCGCCAACACGGTCATGTCAAATCCCACAAGGCGTCTTGCCACTTCGCGGCCGATGCCGCCATAACCGATAATCGCCGCGGTTTTGCCTTTCAGTGCCATACCCACCGGGCTACCAAATTTACCTTCCGCAAATGTTTGCTGCGCAAAATGGTAACGGCGCGCCAGCGCCAGCATAAACAACAACGTTAATTCCGCTACGGATTCGGCGTTGCCGGTCCCCGCAGCGGGCACATTTGCCACCAGTACATTGTTAGCCGTCGCCGCCGCAATATCCACGCCGTCGAGACCCGCGCCAAACTGCTGCACCAACTTGAGGTGCGGCGCCGCCAGTGCAGCAGCATCAATGCTGGAAAAAGTAGGGATCAACACCTGCGCGTCCCGTGCCGCCGCAACAACATCGTGCGCCGCGCACAATAGCACCTCGTCATCCGGCAGTTGCGCCTGGAGCAGGCGTTGAATATAGGCGAGATTGTCGCGGCACAGGTATATTTTCATAGTAGTTTCAGCGCCAAAGTTTTTTGCAGAAAAAATCAGCCATCAGTTTGTACCCGCCGGTGCGGCAAAGGTCAAGCATTGACACGACAGCCCCTCTATAATGCGACTCTGTTGCACTGCAATTGTCAGAACTTGCAGTTCTTTTAAATTTATTCACGCACCGATCGCGCACGGACACAAATCGATCGTACAGCGAGGCGAGCACATGGGTAGTTTGGGAATTATTGTTAATCCAATGTCGGGGCGCGACTGTCGACGACTGGTGGCGCGCGCAGATTCGGTCAGTCATCAGAGCAAACGCAACCAGGTCAGCCGCATCGTGGTGGGCGCCATTGCCGCCGGTTGCAAACGTATTATGGTGCCCTGGGAACCGAGGCGCCTGGCGGTCGGAGCGCTGGAACACATGAATATCGGCGCACAGGTGGAGGAAATACGGGTTCCGATTACCCACAGCGCCGAGGATACCTTTCAGGCCGTGCGTATCATGCGCGAACGCGGCTGCGACGTAATTGTCGTCCTGGGCGGGGACGGCACCAACCGCATCGTCACCAAAGCCTGGCCCGATGCGACCATCGTGCCCCTCTCCACTGGCACCAATAACGTCTTCCCACTCCTGATCGAACCCACCATTGCGGGTATGGCCGCCGGTCTG
>JBFJKD010000382.1:0-1781 GCA_041635095.1 Porticoccaceae bacterium | reverse complement strand
GTAGTCGAACTGAAAGCCATAGCGCCGGTGATAAAAACGGTTTTCGATGGGTGCGCCAGTCTGGATATTTTGTCCCCAGACCAGCCCCTCGCTGGCGATACGAAACTCGTTGATATTGCGTTCGCCAGCCGCAGATGCGGTGTTTTTATCCGCATTATTAATGCTTTCCAACAGGCGCTTATCGTTGCGCGGGTGGGTGGCGAACAGCCCGTGGTAGGTGGTGGGCTTGGCGCCGGCGTCGCGGGCGCGTTTTTTTTCCACGCGCTCGTGATCCTTAAGCAGGGCAATCACCTCAATCATGGCCTGGGTGTCATAGCCGGCGCGGGCTAGGAATTGCGCGCCCAGGCCGTCAGCTTCAAGCTCCATGTCGCGGCCGTAACCACGCACTGTCGCCGCGCCCCACATGGCCGACGCTTCGCCCACTTCGTAACTTTGCGTAAGAATGGCAAGTAATCCCGCCGCCACATTGCTGCCGGTCTGGGCGCGTTTCTGGCGGGCTGCATGGCGTGCGGTGACGTGGGCGATTTCGTGGGCGAGCACAGCGGCCAGCTGGGCCTCGGAGTTCATGTAAGTCAGCAGGCCGCGGTGAATATAGATATAGCCCCCGGGGGTGGCAAATGCGTTGATGTCGGGATTGTCTATCACCGTGAAGGTGTAGGGCAGATCCGGTCGGTCGGAATGCTTCGCCAACCGCTGGCCGACGTCGTTTACATAGGCGGTTAGTTTTTGATCGCCGTAAACTGGCATTTCGGCGAGGATTTTGTCGTACATTTCCTTGCCGATTTTGGCCTCCTTTTTCTCCGATAACATCAACGCGCCATGGCCGTCGGCGATCCAGGTACAGCTCAGCAACAATACAAGGGCAAGGAAGTTTTTCATGGCGTTAGCTAGCGGGCGGGGAGCGTTTTTTCAGGGGTAAAAAACGAACGCAGTTGGCGGCCGATACCGTCGCAGGCCTCACTTTTCACCTGGGCAATGATCGGGATCGGCGCACCCAGGGCAAACAGGTAGGACGTGCCTTTGGCGTCGACCTTGACCCGCCCGTTTTCACTAAAGGTGTGGACGTCCCAGATAATAGCTTCGTAGTTGGCATTTTTATCCCAGGTGGCGTAACCAAAACAGCCGCCGCCACCGGGACCAACGCCGCAGGCCAGGGAGCCTTCTTTGTCCGTGGTCTCGGTACTGCCATCCACCCAGATCATGTAGCGAACCCCCTGGGCGCGAATGGGTTCCGCCAGCAGGGGTTCGTTCATCATGGCCTGCAGCCGGTTCAATGTTAGCGGAGCCGTGCGCGGTTCGAACCAGGGATACAGGGAGTCGATAAATGTTTGCTCCCGGACAACCGTTACTGCCGCGGCGCTGCCGAGCTTATCGCCAATGCAATCGATAAAATCCGGCTCGGTTTCGTATTTCCCCTCGTGGCGGCGGCCAAGCACTACCACGCGCTCCGCCTGATTAAGGGTTAACCGGGTATTGTTTTCCCGGTATTCGTCTACGGTGGTACTGGTGCATGCGCCCAGCGAGATGGCGAAGGCGATGAGCAGCAGGGCATTGCCGGGTTTCATGGCGCGCGCTCCTGTGGGGGCGCAGACCGGGCGGATCTGGTCGCCAGCCAGTCCGCAACTTCCGGGACCCGCGCAAAGCCGGTCACCAGATTGGCGCCAGCGTCCCGCAGTGCGACGATTGCCGCCTGGTTGAGGGCCTCGGTGTCGGATTTCAAAAATCGGGTCGGCGTTTTTCCGTAGGCGGGCATAATCCAGTCGGCGAGGGGGGTGCCGTTG
>JBFJKD010000381.1:0-1782 GCA_041635095.1 Porticoccaceae bacterium | reverse complement strand
GAACACGCAAAACTGGAAACCTTTGCTCGCCACTCCCTGGTACCAGTGATTAATGCCCTGACGGACGATCATCACCCCTGTCAGCTGTTGGCGGATATTCAGACGTATGTCGAACAGCGTGGCGAACTGCGGGGCAAGACGGTGGCCTGGATCGGCGATGGCAACAATATGTGCCACTCCTATATCGACGCTGCCGCACTGCTCGGTTTTAACCTGAACATCGCCTGCCCAGCTGGCTACGACCCTGACGCACAACTGGTGGCGGCCAACAGCGAGTATGTAACCGTTACCCGAGACCCCAAAATCGCCGCCGCCGATGCCCATCTGGTGGTTACCGACACCTGGGCTTCGATGGGACAGGAAGACGAAAAACAAAAACGGCTCGGCGATTTTGCGGGCTTTCAGGTGAATCACGCATTGATGGCGCTTGCCGATCCCACCGCGCTGTTTATGCATTGCCTGCCGGCTTATCGGGGTCTGGAAGTCAGTGCTGAGCTGCTCGAAGACGAACGCTATTCCGTGGTCTGGGACGAAGCTGAAAATCGCCTGCACGCCCAGAAAGCGCTGATACTGTTTTTGCTTAACCTTGGCTAGCGATCCTCCCCGACCCATCTAATGTAACCCCACAGCGCCTCCTGATTGTTGCCCGCTGGCGAACACGCAGATTTCAAAGAATGGCGCCAGTACATAGTAACGTTAAGGCACTTGCATCTGGCGTCCTATGCTAGCTACCCGCAGTTGTTGATAAATCCATCAGGAGCCTTGACAAGCCACCGGCGGTATATAATCCTGCACCGCAACAGGCGTTGTCCGACATAGCTGTTTATCCTGCTTAAATAGTTCGTCGGCTTATATATTGGAGAGAAAATGAGCGCGCAATCAACCACGGCCCGCAACAGCGAAGCCTTGTTCCAGTCCTACCTGCAGGCTCCCAAACTGGCTGTGCCCACCACATTAATTTTTGTGGCGGTCATTGTCGGCATGGTAGCCACCTGGCATTACGCACTCAACGGCACGATTGAGCTGTGGACGGGCAGCATTATTAATGGCCTGCTGAGCTACTGTCTGTTCAGCGTTATCCACGATAGCGCGCACTGCTCGCTCTCCAGCAACCCGCTGCTCAACGAGGGCATCGGTTCGATTGCGCTGGTATTTCTTTTTCCCTACGCGCCAATGGTGCTGCTACGCTGGGTTCATAACCAGCATCACATACACGCCAACAGCCAACAGGACCCAGACATTTATGAACACCAGTCGAAGTGGTGGCAAGTGCCATTCCGCTGGACCTGTTTTGACGGTTATTACATTTATTACTTTTTAAAACACGGCAAAAAAGTGATGAAAAAACACGCCAGGGCTCTCATCATTTTTTACAGCCTTCTGGGCGCGGTATTCGTCACCGCGCTGGTTACCGGTTTCGGCTACGAATTGTTAATGCTGTGGTTCATCCCCACCCGCATTGCGCTGTTTATGATTGCCGTGGTATTTGTGATTCTGCCTCATCACCCCGCCATGGTGAGCCAGCAGGAAGAGCCTTATATGGCGACCACGATGCGCATGGGCTGGGAATGGCTGCTGACACCCCTGCTGGTTTATCAAAACTACCACCTGATCCACCATCTGTATCCAGCCATACCGTTCTATAAAATGCACAAGGTCTGGTATTTAAAATACGACGAATTGAACCAGCACAATCTCAGCATACAAACGGCGTTTGGCCTGGAGCCATCGAATATCGAGTCCCACCGGCACTTCCACGATCAGGCAAGCACCTGATTCGGG
>JBFJKD010000380.1:0-1796 GCA_041635095.1 Porticoccaceae bacterium | reverse complement strand
GCTGTTATTTTTACAGAACACCACGGGATTTATTGTCGGTGTCGACTCTGAGCAAAAAGGCATGATCGTCAACGGTGCCAAATTGATTCAGGCAGTTGCTAACTCCACGGTACCGAAGATAACCATTCTGGTCGGGGCATCTTTTGGGGCGGGCAACTATGCCATGTGCGGTCGCTCCTTCGATCCACGATTCCTGTTTGCCTGGCCAAACAGCCGCTTAGCCGTGATGGGCGGTGAGCAGGCGGCCACGGTAATGTCGATCGTTTACGAAAGTAAGCAGGCGGGTCGCGGCAAGCCGGTGGAGGCGGCGTTTCTCGAGCAACAGCATAAGGAAATTGTCGAGTATTACGATCAATACTCGCGGGCGCTGTATTGCACATCCCAGGTCTGGGATGAGGGGATTATCGATCCGCGCAAAACCCGGCAGTTATTGATTGAACTGCTGGACATCTGCGTGCGCTGCGAACGCACGCGCCTTAGTCCGAACACCTTTGGTGTCGCCCGCATGTAAGTGCGTAGGAACTAAAATGAGAGCTACATGAACGCAGAACTGCCCAGCTGTGAAACCTTACTGCTAAGCCAGCGGCAAGAGTGCCTGACCATCGTGTTGAATCGCCCGGCGCTACGCAACGCGATGAATAATCGTATGAGCGACGAATTGCAGGCAGTCACGGAGTATCTTGCTGGCAACCAACAAATCCGCGCACTGGTGTTGCGCGGCGCGGAACACAATTTTTGCGCAGGTGGTGATATTAAGGAGCGGCGCGCGCAGGTCGAAGAAAAAACTGGGGATCAGGATCCCGTGTACGAGCGCAACGTACGCGCCGGGCAGCTGTTTAAAAAAATTGCCGAATTACCGCAAACTACAATTGCATTTGTGGAAGGTGCGGCCATGGGTGGCGGGTTTGGTTTTGC
The DNA here is from genome assembly GCA_041635095.1 of Porticoccaceae bacterium. GTDB lineage: Bacteria > Pseudomonadota > Gammaproteobacteria > Pseudomonadales > Porticoccaceae > JBFJKD01. The sequence continues at coordinate 881 of JBFJKD010000380.1, read as the reverse complement.
CTGTCTGATGGACATCACGCTGGTGGCCGCCAGTGCCAAAATGGGCATGCCAGAAACCACCTTGGGGGTGGCGCCTGCCCAGATCGCGCCTTATGTGGTGCGGCGTATTGGGTTAAGCAAGGCACGCCATATGGCACTGACCGGTGGTCGCATCAGTGGTGAAGAGGCCTATCAGTTGGGTGTGGCACACTATTTATTTCAAACGCCGGAGGAAGGGGAGCAACAGCTGGCGCGGCTACTGGAACAGATTGCCACCTGCGGGCCCCGCGCCTGTGCGGTCACCAAGGAGATTATGAACGCGGCGGCCGGGGGGCTGGACGATAGCCTGATTGAATTTGCCGCCGAGCGTTTTTGCGAACTGAATCGCGGTGGTGAAGGGCGCGAAGGGCAGGCTGCCTTTGTGGAAAAACGTAAAGCGCGCTGGTTCTCAATGTCGGGAGAGGAATAGCCGTGGCCTTTAACCGCATACTGATCGCCAACCGCGGTGAAATTGCGGTGCGCGTCATGCGCAGCGCTCGCGCGCTGGGTTATCGTACGGTGGCGGTGTATAGCGATGCCGATCGCGATGCGCCCCATGTCACTGCGGCGGATGAAGCGCTCTACATCGGCGCCGCGCCGGTCGGTGACTCTTACCTGAACAGTGCGGCAATATTGGCTGCTGCGCGACACAGCGGCGCCGAAGCCATTCATCCCGGTTATGGATTTTTTTCCGAAAATGCCGAATTTGCCCGCGCCTGTATCGCTGCTGGGCTGGTATTTATCGGTCCAGATCCTGAGTCCATCGAGATCATGGGCAATAAAAGTCGGGCGCGGGCGCGGGTTATCGCCGCCGGTGTGCCCTGTGCTCAAGGTTACGAGGGGGATAATCAGGACGCTGAGTT
>JBFJKD010000379.1:0-1797 GCA_041635095.1 Porticoccaceae bacterium | reverse complement strand
GGGTTTCCGGCCCCGCGCGATGCACGTCGAAGCCCAACTCGCGAAACAGCTCCGCGCTGGTTTCGGCACAATCCGCCTCACTCTGACTGACACTGAGACTTTCGGGGACCAGCAAGGGCTGAGTAGCAACCGCCTGCCTTTCGTACGCAGTTTTCATCTGCTCGTAGATAATGCGTTCGTGGGCGGCGTGCATATCCACGATGACCAGCCCGCGTTCGTTCTGTGCCAAAATATATATGCCGAGTATTTGCGCCACGGCGTAGCCCAGCGCCGGAGCCGACTGTCCTTGCGACCGAGCCTGTTCGCCTGCCCCTGTAAACGGCACATTAGTGCGCGCCTGGCGGTCATCATGGGAAGCCGCGTTGGCAGCGCCGTACAGTTCGCGCATCTCCCGGAGCGCGCCACTACTTTTTTGTGACAAATCAATCGCGTGTTGATAGTAATCAGATGTCTGACCACGAGAATCCCGCCCCGATACTTGCATGACACCCGCACCCGAGTGTTCATCAGCCGGCAGCTGGGAAGCTAACGTATTACTGCGCTGCGTGCCGGGCCCCATTGCGGCCACGGCCCGGTGTAAATGATGAAACAGGAAATCGTGTACGGCACGACTGTCCCGAAAACGTACCTCGTGCTTAGTAGGATGGACATTGACATCCACTGCCCCGGGGTCGAGCTCGATAAACAAAACAAACGCCGCGTGGCGATTTTGGTACATCACATCGCGATAAGCCTGGCGTACCGCGTGGGTCACCACCCTGTCCCGCACGCAACGTCCATTGACAAAAAAGTACTGCAGGTCCGCCTGACTGCGGGAGAAAGTCGGCGCTGCCAGCCAACCCCATAAGCGCAAGCCGTTGCGCTCGACGTCAATAAACCGGGCTTCGGCCATAAACGCCGCGCCACACACCGCCGCTACGCGCCGTTCCCACTGGGTTTGATCGGTGGCGGCGCGGAACTGATGCACCGTTTTATTATTATGACGCAAACTGAAATCCACATCGAAACGGCTCAATGCCAACTTTTTGACAACCTCTTCGATGCGCGCATATTCCGTTTTTTCGGTGCGCAGAAACTTGCGCCGCGCCGGAGTGTTAAAAAATAAATCTCGCACCTCTACCGTAGCGCCGCGCGCATGGGGTGTGGGCTGCACTGCGACCGCCATCTCGCGGCCTTCGGTCACCGCACACCAGCCGGCGTTGCCGGCTTCCGCATTGGCGCTGAGGGTCAAACGGGAAACGGAGCCAATACTGGCCAACGCCTCGCCGCGAAATCCGAGTGTTGCCACGCCCTCCAGGTCTTCCAGCTCGATAATTTTGCTGGTGGCGTGGCGACTCAGAGCCAACGGTAAATCCTCTCTGGCGATGCCGATGCCGGTGTCGCGCACGCGAATTAATTTGGCGCCCCCGAGTTCGATATCGATGTCGATACGGTCGGCGCCGGCATCGAGACTATTTTCGATCAGTTCCTTGACCACCGACGCGGGTCGCTCTACCACCTCGCCGGCCGCAATCTGGTTTGCCAGCCGGGGACTGAGTAAACGAATTGATTGCATAGTGCTCACATTATGACGTCGGAATACTGATACGTTGACCAGTGCGTATGGTGGTGGAATTAAGCCGATTGTGTTCCAGCAACCGCTTAACGGAGACGTTATGCCGCTGGGCAATATCCGACAACGTATCGCCGTGACTGATAATATACTCGCGATCTGCCGACCGACCGCGCTGCCACGCCAGACGAGTTCCCGGGGGCGGACGCGCGGTGAAATAGCGGTGCACCCCGGAAAAAATAGCG
>JBFJKD010000378.1:0-1815 GCA_041635095.1 Porticoccaceae bacterium | reverse complement strand
GTCAACCCTCGGGCAACTATTACCAGTTTCCTCGTCAATTATCAGGCTTCAATGAACACACTCGGTAAAATTATCGTTGGTATGTCCGGCGGCGTCGATTCCTCGGTTAGCGCTCTGTTGCTACAACAGCAGGGTTATACCGTGGAAGGTTTGTTTATGAAAAACTGGGACGAAGATGATGGTACGGAATACTGTACCGCCAAACAGGATCTCGCCGACGCAGAAAGTGTATGCCGCCGCCTGGGCATTACACTGCATACCGCTAACTTTGCTACAGAGTACTGGGATAACGTATTTACACACTTCCTGAACGAATATCAGGCTGGACGCACACCAAATCCCGACATACTCTGTAATCGGGAAATAAAGTTTAAGGTGTTTCTGGAATATGCCGAAATCCTGGGTGCCGATTATATTGCTACCGGTCACTATGCACGTCGTACTGAAAGCGGTAGCCACACCCAGTTACTGAAAGCGCTGGATCGCAACAAGGACCAAAGTTACTTCCTGCACGCGGTGAGCGAAACGGCACTGGCGCGAACACGCTTTCCCCTGGGGGAGTTGCAAAAATCCGCAGTGCGCCTTATCGCCGAGCAAAACAAACTGGTTACCCACGACAAAAAGGATAGTACCGGCATCTGCTTTATCGGCGAGCGACGTTTCAGCGATTTTCTGGAACGCTATCTGCCAGCGCAACCTGGTCTGATTGAAACTCCGGAAAGAGTGGTCGTCGGCGAACACCAGGGCCTCATGTTTCATACCCTCGGCCAGCGCCAGGGGTTGGGAATCGGCGGCGTCAAGGGTGCCGACGATGGACCCTGGTTCGTGGTAGATAAAGATTTGATCCGCAATGTACTGATTATCGCCCAGGGTCGCGACCATGCAATGCTCTATCACCGCCATCTGGTTGCGACGCAAATCCACTGGATTAACGGTCGCCCCGAAGCAGACATTTTTGAATGTACAGCAAAGAATCGTTATCGACAGGACGATCAACACTGCACCGTCACCATCGAAAATGAGCGCTGCGCTGTTGAATTCGTCCAGCCTCAGAGGGCGCTCACACCGGGGCACTCGATTGTTTTCTACCGCGGCGATATTTGCCTGGGCGGCGGCGTTATTGACTCCCGGAGTTCGTAGGTTATGTTCTTTAATCCCACCCAGGAACAGGTACTGGCCCTGGCCGCCGCATTTCAGGCCTGTCAGCTCCTCGATAATCTGGCGAAACACGGAGAGATATCCAATCCGGAACTGGAAACTGCCGTCCGCAGCCTGTTGAACCAGGCTCCGCAATCCACCGAGGAGGTATTTGGCACCAGGGCCAACCTCGTGCTCGGTATGCAGTCAATGAATGAATTGCTCAGCCCAACACCGGCGCAACGCGCCAACGGAGTGCTGGGTTATGTGATTAATGTGATGCATGTCGAACGTAAGCTTGCCAACAATCAGGATATGCTAAATCGTATCGGCGCAGGTATCGCACAGGCGGCCCGGCAGGCGCAGCATTTCTCCACCACGGATGAACGCGTACTGGCCTCGCTGGCCGACCTCTATCAGCAAACTATCAGTACGTTTCGCTTTCGCATCCAGGTACGCGGCGCGGGCGGCCATCTGCAACAGCCGCAGACCGCCAATCGCGTGCGCTGCCTCCTGTTTGCTGCTATTCGCGCGACACTGTTGTGGCGACAACTGGGCGGTCGACGCTGGCACCTGATTCTTAGACGCAACCAGGTATTGCAGCAACTGCACCGTTTACAGTCCTCGTTACAGAAATAAATACCCTGAAAAATCAACGGCGTTCAGGTAAAATCACTT
>JBFJKD010000377.1:0-1818 GCA_041635095.1 Porticoccaceae bacterium | reverse complement strand
TTCCACCTGAATGATCGCTTTTTCCGGATCCACCACCCGAAAGTACACCACCGCGTTGACCTGTACGGACACGTTGTCGCGGGAAATAACGTCCTGGCTCGGTACATCCATCACCACCGTGCGCAAATCTACGCGCACCATTTGTTGAATGCCCGGCACGATGATAATGAAACCAGGGCCCTTAACCTTCCAGAAACGGCCTAATAAGAACACCACGCCTCGTTCGTACTCACGCAGAATTTTCACCGCGCTGGCGATCAATACCAGGGCCAGAATGACGATTGTGTAGAGCGGATACTCCAGCATATCGGTATCTCCTCGGTTAGTTATGGACTTGCGATGTCGACGCAGTGGCGTCCGTACGCGCTTGAGGTGCCACGTCAAGGGTCAACCCCTGTACCGCCACCACCCTGATCGGCTGATCTTTGGCAATCGGCTCGGTGCTACGCGCCTGCCAGATTTCGCTATGCACAAACACTCTGCCCTTGCCGTCCGCGAAATTGACCACGGCACGACCTGTTTTACCCGGCATTTCTTCAACACCACTGACCACCGGACGCCCACGGGCTTTGAGGGCCAGACCCACAACGGCAGTTAGTATGAAAGCGCTGGCAAGCGCCACTGCGGCGATCACCGACAGATAAATTTTGAAGCCGGGCAGGCGAGTATCGATCAATATAATTGAACCAATCACCAGCGCGGTAATACCCCCGAAACCCAACATACCGAAGGAGGGTTGCAGCGCTTCGGCCACCATCAGACCCACACCCAGCAAAATCAGTCCGACACCGGCGTAATTGACCGGCAGCATCTGAAACGCATACAGCGCTAACAGCAGGCAGATGGCGCCAACTGTCCCCGGCACCAGCCCACCGGGATTGTAAAACTCCAGGATCAATCCATAGATGCCCACCAGCATCAGTATGTAAGCGACATTGGGATTGGTGATCACGCTCAAAAACTGACTGCGCCAATCCGGCAAAATTTCAACCACCGACGACCCGGCTGTGTGCAGTGTTCGTTTACGCGCCAGCACGCTCACCTCGCGACCATCAATTTGCGTCAGCAAATCGCTGATATCGCTGGCCACCACGTCGATCACATTCAGCGCCAACGCTTCGCGCGCCTGTAAACTGACCGCCTCGCGCACTGCTTTTTCCGCCCACTCCACATTGCGACCGTGCAGTTCCGCCAAGCCGCGAATATAAGCGGACGCATCGTTGATAATCTTGCGCGACATGGCGTCGCCCTGGGCTAGCGGAACATCCCCTTCACCACCGTCCTTTTGGTTTTTCTCTGCCGTTTTTTCTACTGCGTTTTTATCTTTGTCCCGATCCATGCCCGGCAACGAAATACCGCCAATCTGCACCGGCGTCGCGGCACCCAGGTTGGTACCCGGCGCCATCGCAGCAATATGGCTGGCGTAGATAATATAGGTGCCGGCGCTTGCGGCACGCGCACCCGTGGGGGCGACATAGGTCGCAACCGGCACGGTCGACGAGGTAATCAGTTGAATAATGTCGCGCATCGCCGTGTCGAGACCGCCCGGCGTATCGATCTGCAGGATAATAAGTTCTGGATTTTGCTGTACCGCCTGCGCCATTGCTCGGGCAATATAATCCGCCGTGGCCGGACCGATGGCATCCGCTACGGTCAGTAGTACCACATGCCGTTGCTGGCTGGCACCAGTGTCCTCGCTATCGGCAACGGTTGCTTTTTGATCCTCTACTGCAAACACGAGCAACGGGCCAACTACCAGCGACGGGCCAACTACCAGCGCCAGCCCCAGCACTATTCGTCCAACCGTTTGCCGCACCC
>JBFJKD010000376.1:0-1830 GCA_041635095.1 Porticoccaceae bacterium | reverse complement strand
TGCGTCCCGTTCTTCAACGAGTTCGACCAGCTGCGCTTGCGCGTGGCGCTGCTGGAGGATCTTGTCGACCACTTCGTGGTGGTGGAAGCACACCAGACGCATACCGGCAAGCCCAAGCCCCTGTACCTGTCGGAATCGGGCGATGCCGCGCTGCTGCAGCACCCCAAGATTCGGGTGCGGGTCGTCGACCTGCCGGTGGGGGAAAGCCATTGGGAGCGCGAGCAATACCAGCGCGAGTACGACCTGCATTACTTTGATCTGTTTAAAAATTTGTCAGAGACCATACAAACTCACAACGACCCACGCCTGACGCTGATCGAACAACACCGTCGCTGGAACATTACTCGGGACAGCGCCAATTATTTTTTGTTGAACGGCAAATCATTCCCCTACACGTTGCAGGAATCCCTGATCGTCGTTAAACCCGATGAAAAAGTAAAACTGCGAGCCCTGAACGGCGGCTCCGACAGCATTGCCCTGCACCCCCACGGCTTTCGACCCACCGTCACGCACCTGGACGGCATACCCCTAAATCCCGGCAACGAATTTACCCGGGATGTCATTGACCTGGCGCCAGCCCAGCGAGTCGACATGGTGCTACAGACCACCAATGACGGCCTGCACAACTATGGCGAAGGGGTGTGGCTGTTTCACGATCATCACGAAACTGCGCAAACCACCGATGGCATTTATCCCGGCGGCAGCGTCAGCACCATTGCGTTCGATTCCTACGTGGATAGCGGTGGCTTTCCCAAAGTCCAGGGAACCGACTGGAAGAAATTTTTTACCGCAGAGTTTTATCGCAAGGATGTGCCGATCTGGCTGGACTACGATCCGGGCGGGTTGTTTGCCGACCCACGCGCTCCCCTGCGCCCGCTACTACAACTAATGGTGTTCGGTGCCGCCAGCACCGGCTTTCTGGTGATCCTGTTTATGCTGCTTTTTCGACGCGGACGTGGCACATGAAACCGGTAACATTGGGAGTCTATTTTTCGATACTGTTGCTGTCGACGTCTTTCGGCGTACAGGGCGAGCAGACACCGAATCCCATCAAGGCACAACCGGTGCCCGCCCCCATCGCGCTGGATCATTCTGGTATGGATCATTCAACCATGGACCACTCAACCATGGACCACTCAACCACGGAGAATGACACTACGGCAGGAATGGAAAACATGGAGGGCATGGACCATAGCGCCATGGGGCACGGGGATATGGACCACAGCAGCCATGCCATGATCTTTGACGCCCGTGGCATGGTGATGAACAGCAACGCCGACCAGCTACCGGAAGATTGCGCGGCCATCTCCCGCGACTACAGTTTCACGGTGCGCGCTGGCACCCGCTATGCGGAGGCATTTCCGGGGAATGCTTTTGGCATGAGCCAACATCTGTTCGCCGTAGAACCCTGTAGCCGTATCAATATTACCTTTATCAACGAAGACGCCATTCGCCACCAGTTTATGGTGCACGGGCTGCCCCGCTACCTGTATCCCCAGGGCATGTTTCACCTCGAAGCCATGGGTGGCGCAACCCTGACTGGCACGCTGATTATGCCCAGCGACAACAAAACCTACCTGGTGCACTGCGATCTCGCCCAGCACATGGAAAAAGGCATGAAGGGACAAATCAAGGTGGGCCGAGGCAGTGGCGATCTCACCAGCATTCCCGGTGCCAGTGCGTTATTTCGCTCGGATAACTATCACAGCAGCATGCGCCAAACCCTCGCCATCGTGAGTGGGGTGCTCCTGACCCTTGGTGGACTATTGTTGTGGCGACGCTGCCGACGCTAGCCAATCATCGTTTTAATAGCCCCGACACCGGCAGGTT
>JBFJKD010000375.1:0-1833 GCA_041635095.1 Porticoccaceae bacterium | reverse complement strand
CCGACACCCGTTCTGGCTGCGGATACGGGCTACAAGGCACCCCGTGCTGCCGACGGTGTTCACCCCGATCTTAACGGCGTGTGGCAGGCGCTCAACGAAGCCCATTACGATCTGGAAATCCATATGGCCCGCCCGTCCATGGCGCTGCGCGATGGTCCCGCAGGCCCAATCCCCGCACAAGAAACGCTTAAACTAGGTGCGGTGGGCGCAGTACCACCAGGGTTGGGCGTGGTTGAGGGCGGCAAAATACCCTATAAACCAGCGGCCCTGGCCATCAAGCAGGAAAATCAGCGCCACTGGCTTGCGCGCGACCCCGAAATAAAATGCTATCTGCCCGGCGTTCCGCGGGCGACTTATATGCCCTATCCATTCCAGATCTTTCAGGGCGATGATTCCGTGTTCATTGCCTATCAATACGCGGGCGCAGTGCGCGATATCTTTACCAAAGACCCGGGACCGGCACCCGTCGATAGCTGGATGGGTCAGTCCGTAGCATCCTGGGACGGCGATACGCTGGTTTTAGATGTCACCGGTTTAAATGCGGATACCTGGCTCGATCGCTCTGGTAATCATCACAGCGACCAGATGCATGTAGTCGAGCGCTACACGCCAATGGGGCCCAATCACCTGCGCTACGAGGCGACCATCACCGATCCGGAAACGTTTACCCGACCATGGAAAATAAGCATGCCACTGTATCGGCGCATGGAAGCCAACGCGCAACTTTTAGACTTCAAGTGTGTCGAATTTGTGGAAGAATTGCTGTACGGCCACCTGCGCGCAAAACCACTCGACTAGCTTGACGCTGCGCATGGCACGCCAAATCCACCGCTCGCAAAGTGCCACACCTAACACGAGATTGATACTATGCACAAGATAATGACCATGTCCTGGAAAAAAATTGTTGCTGCTTCTGGCCTGGCCCTCGCAGCCCTGTTGATCATTTCGACACCAGCACAATTAAATGCGCACCACGCTTTTGGCGCGGAGTTCGACGCCAACAGCCCGCTGGTTTTGCGGGGCGCCGTTACCCGCATTGAATGGGTAAATCCCCACGCCTGGTTCCATATCGAAGTCGCCAGGGAAGATGGCACGAAAGAGGCATGGAGAATTGAGGGCGGTACGCCGAACACCCTGCTGCGACGCGGTATCAACAAGCGCTCTATCCCTATCGGCACGGAAATTGTGGTCGAAGGCTACCAGGCGAAAGATCGTTCCAACAGTGCCAACGGTCGAAATATCACACTTGCCGATGGTACAAAAATGTTTATGGGTTCATCGGGTACCGGCGCACCAGATGACGGCGCGGATCCCACCGGAACTAACTAAGCTGGAGCCAAAGCTATGCGCCACGCCGGATTTTTGTTGGTCGCGCTGCTACTTAACGCCTGCGGCCAGTCGGAGCAATCCGCATCGCAAATACCGCACACCCCGGCGATGCCGTTCCAGCCGACCGGGGATGTCAAACACCTGATGCAGTGGGTACTCGACCCCGCGGCGGATCAGGTGTGGGGCTCATCTGGCAGCATTATTACCGCAGCCGGCACGCAGGACCTGACGCCAACCACCGACGCTGGCTGGCTGGCTGCCCAACATAGTGCGGCGGTTGTCGCAGAAAGCGGGAATTTACTACTTATGCCTGGCCTGGCGCGAGATCGTAATGACTGGCAGGATTTTTCGCTGGGGCTAGTTGCGGCGGGCCAACTAGCCATGTCTGCAGCCGCGGAGCGCAACGCGGAAGCCCTGTTTGATGCGGGCGGTCAAATCTATCGCGTGTGCTCATCCTGTCACGCTGTGTACATTCAGGGTGAAGAAAGTCCGGGCATTCAGGGT
>JBFJKD010000374.1:0-1834 GCA_041635095.1 Porticoccaceae bacterium | reverse complement strand
TGCCGGACAGGGTTTGCAGAAAATTCAGCGCGGCCCGTTCGCCGGTGAGCAGGGCGCGGGCGTTGCCGGTTAATTCACAGAGTGTTTGGTCGGGGTGAATGTGATCGCCATCGGCCACCCGCCAGTGCAATTCGATGTTCGAATCGAGCTGGCGAAACACTTCGTTGTGGAAAAACCCTTCCTGTTATTGAAAGACCATTTTTTTGCCCGACCAGTTGCAAAAGGCGTCGGATCGCCACAGGTGGCCTAGCCAATTATGCGCAGGGAAAAATCCACGGCGCGACAATGTTTGGTGATGGCTCCGCTGGAAATAAAGTCCACACCCAGCGTGCGGTAAGCGGCGAGACGGTGGTTGTCGATATTGCCGGATACTTCTTCGCCGGAGATTTCATCGCCGGATATTTCGAGTACCGTTATATGGTGTCTGTTACCGCCATGTCCTGTGCCATCGTGCGAATTGAAGCCGGCTGATACGGTATCTGGCGATATTGCCTGCATGCAGGTTGATTAGTTCCGTTTCCATGACCTCAAGAAATTGGTCCCGGTCTTGCTCTGCTATCTCGTTGACGGCCTGTTCTTTTATTGCTGAAACGGCGGCTTTTTTGTCCATGCACGCGCCCACAATAGCGGTGATAAGTCTGGCAATATTTTCTCGGTAACGCAGTCGAAACGGATCCGGCTCTCCCAATGACTGGCGAACCGCCGAGTAACGGGCACACGAGCGCTCGTAAGCCCAGGTAAACACATCCGCCAGCAATGCGGTGCGGTTAAGTTCGTATATACCCAGCAGGCCTTCGATGTAGGCCTTCGCGGGCACATCTACAAACGATAAAGGACTCAGATTTTCCCGGATCAACGGTATATTTGCCGCCAGGCGCGATACCCGTTTATTGACATCGTCAAACGGTTGCAGATAGGGCAGGTGAACCATTGCGAAAAATGCCTGTTCGAAAGGGTTCTGAATGGCGCTGGCCTTCCTTAATACATTGGCAAAGCACTCCCTGACCAGGGCGCTACCCTGCAGCGGATGAAATACGCTACCGCCAATGGCAACGGAATGTTCCCGTAGTCGACCACAGGCCGCCGGATCGGATAGCAGGTTCTCGGAGAGCAGCGCGTGCAGGTTGCACAGGGTGTAACTGTTAAAACCCACGTCGGATGCGGAGTTCACCAGTAACTCAATAGCCGCTTTGTGATTCAGAATCATCTGCGTTTCCAGAGCATCCTTGCCGTCCGCCATTTCACCCCCGGCCAGCAAGCGCTCGGTCTCCAGCAGGGAATAGGTATTGCCTTCCAGGCGGCTTGAGTTCCAGGTCAGGTCTATCAAGAGCCGGTTGTAGATTTGCAAGGCATAGGTTCCGGCGGGCAACGCATCGCTCCGGGACTGGCCAATCCGCAGCAGGTGCTGCCGCGTTTGCTCGGGGAGGTAGAAGGTTTGATTGGGTTGATAGGTGTCCAGGAAGTCCCGGTTATAGCCCAAGGGAGTGCGTTGGTGAACGGGTAAACGCACTATCTGTTTTACCTTCTCCCCCTCGCGGGAAGTGGGGACATAATTTTCTCCGTAAGCTTCCCCCGTGAGTGGTTCCATCTGGCCGCTGCCGGTGGCCGTGATGGCAGGCAGTCTGTATCGGCTGCCACGCCCGCTACCTTCGAGCCGTAACTGTCCCCGCGCGACGAGCAGGGCCAGCCGTCGCTGCAAAGTCCGGCGGGGTAAAGTCCAGCCAGGTAAAGTCGTGCGGGGCAGGGTCTCGAGAGACGGTGGCCGCTCCAGGGCCCTGCGGATATCGTCGATAGAGGCTCCTTCGGGAAAACCAGTTACCGCCCGTTTAATGGC
>JBFJKD010000373.1:0-1845 GCA_041635095.1 Porticoccaceae bacterium | reverse complement strand
AGGGTAAACACGCTCATCACCATGCCCTTAATCCCAGGGGCAATAACAAACTGGTCCGTGGAAATTTCCAGGTGGTGCACCAGCTCGCGATAAAATTCAGTTTTGGCGTGTTTCGGAAAGCCCAGGGAGGTGTATATTTCGTAATCGCCTTTGTGCGGCAGCAGCAATTTTAAAAAATGTAGATACTCATAAGGCGTTGGTGCATCAACCATAAAATGTGTTCTTGCGAAACTAAATACAACGCTCATTTCCTCCCGGTTAAAAAGAGCCGTATCTACAAACAGACCATTTTGCTCATTGTTCAGAATTGGTAGCACCATGGGTATGTGCGTCGCCCCGACGACTATACGGCCCACCAGGTAGGCGGCTTTGCCGCGATAAAATACCGATTCCAGTACATCGATTTTCAGGTCGTCGAGTTTTCCCTGGTGCAACGTGGCGATATCTTCGGCAAAGGCGCTGGCAATATTGCGGACATCTCTTTCCAGGTCTTCCCACGGAATTGAAAATTCTGATTCAGTCAATAATTGTCGAAAAGCTGACGCAACGTCGGCATCGCTTTGGTAGCGCACATAAATGCTGTATTCGCTTTCCGGCTCTTTTTGTCGTTGCGAAGGAAACACATAAATCAATGAGTTGTCGATTTTATCGTGGTCGTTGATGTGGCCGAATACGGAGTTAAAGAACGTTTCCATAATCTGAAAGTTGGTGGAGTTGTGCAGTAGTTGGGTGTAGATAAGCTTGGCCTGTCGCCAAAGTTCAAAATTGGTAATGTCCTTGGTGGTTACTGTCTCAAGCAGCAGCGCAGTCTGTTGGACCTTGCGCTTGTACAGTTCGATGCGCTCCTGGTTAGCACTCTGCACCCCGTGCCAGTCGGCTTTCTCGAAGCGCGCCTTGGCGCCGATCGTAATGTTGTGAAATTCGGCGAAGTAACTGTGAAATCCATTGTGAATGGTTTTGGCCATGCGCCGTGCGCTGCTGTTGCGCATGGAAGGTTGTTCGCTCATATATAACCTGGCCAGGCTTGGAGTTACAGGTCGAGGTCTTGGCGCAAGGCACGCAGGCGGTGCTGGCGTTCTTCCCGGGTCAGTGGTTTTTCAGGCTGTTGTTCCAGGGCGGGTGGCGCATCGACGGTCAGTTCCTTGCCGGCGACCACATCGCGGCACAGCGCAAGATAGTGCCGCTGAAAGATTGGCCAGGAGACCCCTTCGGGCTGGCTGGCCAGATTGTGCCAACCGGTTTTTTTACCAGCTTGGTACACTGCGGGATGCGACCATTGCTGCGCGGCTTTGGGACTCGGTGCATTACTGGCTTGCGCATAGGCGTCGCGTACATCCGGCAGACCGAAATTGGCGCCACAACTCAGGCAGGCGCTGAGCATTTTGTGCAAGGTCGGCAGGTAGTCGGAGTTTTCGATAACAATTTTAGCGCCGTCCAGAATTTGCTCGGGAGTAAATAGTTTCAGGGATTCCAGCCACAGGCGTTTGGCCTGATTCAGTAGCTGGGTATCGGCAAACGCGCTGTAGAACTGGTTGTGGTAGTTGATGCGAAACAGAGCAAAAACCTGGTTGATCGTATCAACCAGCGCTTGATCGAAAGGCTGGGCGTCAGTTGGCCCAGCTGCGGTCGCTAAGTTCTTCTGCGATGTCACGATGTCGTGTACTGCGTCCTGGATTGGATCTTTGCTGTGTGCCATGGTTACTCACTGTTGAACCGTAGTCGCGATGATAAGCCCATTGCCGTTTGGCGTATTGCAGAAACTTGGTATTCCATGCGTTGGACGCCTGACCGGTGTCGCGCCAGTAGAGAATAAATTCCGGCACGATATTTTCCGCGAACGGACGT
>JBFJKD010000372.1:0-1854 GCA_041635095.1 Porticoccaceae bacterium | reverse complement strand
GATGGCGTACGGGGTGTTCCAAAAATTATTTATCGCGAGGTAATAATGCATCGCATGGTGTTGCACCATGCCGGGCTGGTTGATATCGCACGCTGCTGACATTGTTTTACTGATTCCCTGTGATGACCGTCACGGCCAACATCGCATGCATGATCAACGGATATACCAGAGCCATCCACTCAAAATTTCTCGTCGCCAGTGGGCTCGGTGCGCGCCGCGCCGTTCAGTTGGTGTCGCACCTTGCTCGCGGCAGTGTAGACGATCCCCCGCGTACGATTTACCTTACCCAGTGGTTTATGTTCTGGAAGGGCGTGCCAGGGCGTGTAAGAAAGGTTCTCGCAAAAAGTCATTTGCTCGGGTGAATCGAACTTCTGGGCAGGGATCGTGATACGGGCCACGAGCACCGGGGGAGCGGCCTCTTCCTTCCACTCCACCGTGGATTGCTCGATAGGCGTGCTTTCGAAATCCTTGAATAGCTGGAGGTAGAAATTAAAGCAGACGTCGCCAGAGCCCAGTGTGTCGCTCATGGTGTTTTGCAGATAGTTCGCGCTGGGCCGGGAAAAAACCCCTGGAGCCTCGGGTCTATCATCTGTACACGACCTGGCAAAAAACTTGATCGCCTTTCTGTCAGGCCCGGTACCCAAACGGTACGGAGTCATGGACCAGTACTGCTCGTAAAGAGGATTTGCGATGCGCGTGCCGCCTATTTTTAGAGCCAGACGGGTGTTGTGCTGGCCCAATCGCGCTGCCGCTGCCAGCTTGTTGAGCACGTTAGGTTGTTTAGTAATGATTTTTTCGTGAAGCCCTTTGAGCATCCCGAGATATTGCTGGGGGCTATCTACAAAGAAAAAGGGATGATTAATCATGACAAAGTCCTGGGTTTTGGCGTTTTTTTCTTCGGTAAGGATCTTCTCACCCTCTACGCCGGTCAGTTTGATCGCCATGCCTCGCGCGTCTTTATTTTTGTCGGGATTGATTTCCGATCCACCATTCGAGAAGCGGATCCATGCCTGGTAGCGCTTGCCGGGCACGAACACGCCCTGGCGGAGCTCGCTGGGCAATCCCGCATCGACGTCAAAAGTGGCTCGAACGCACCCATGTGGTTTGGCGTGGGCATCCCGCATTGCTGGCCGTCGGCCCTCAGAATAGCGACGGTTGATGTAGCCGGTGACGGTGTCAGCGATGAGTTGATTGGTTTCTAGCTCACCCGGTTCGGCACGCTCGCCTATTCCTTCATCGAGCTCGAGGGAGTTAACGGAAATAGAGATATTTGCGTCGGAGAATGGTTGTTCGACAGAGTTTTGGCAACCCAGCAGAAAGCACATCCCTAACGCCGTGTAAGTGAGTTGTCGATTCATTTTTAATTAAGCATGGGTTCCACCAACAGTCACGTCAATCAAGCAGTCCGGCACGAGACCGTTTCCGGTCTCGCCAGATCTGGTTACTACTGCCCAAATTGCGCTTTGGTTTCCACCTTGGCGCCAGCTTTAACCGCCTTTGCTTCCTTCACGCACACATCCTTTGTGTTGCCGTCCAGGGAGTCGCACTTTTCTTTAGCCGCCCCATAGTTTGCCTCCGCTCTGGCGATGCCCGCTTCGTAATGGTTCTCTGCGGTGGGTTTGTAACGGGCTTTTAGTTCGGCCTTCGCGGCTTTCTTGTTTCCTTCGGCTTTCTCCGTACAAATATCCTTGCTGTTCCCGGAGAACGAGTCGCAGGTCTCCCTGGCCAATTTGTACTCGGCCGCGATGCTGTCCTTGCCGGCCCTGTATTCGGACTTCGACAGGTCTTGTGCCATCACGCCAGTACTGCATGCGAGACCGACCGCAAGCGCGATCGCGTTGATATTGAGTATGT
>JBFJKD010000371.1:0-1912 GCA_041635095.1 Porticoccaceae bacterium | reverse complement strand
GTTGATTCTCTGGGGCTACCTGTTCAATGGCCGTCACCCAATTGCAGATACTGGCACTGACAAAATTCCCTCTGGTTGAGCCCGGCGCCGATCTGGCGCAGTTGATTGTCGATTGCCTGGCTGACCAGCAGTTAGCGTTGCGCCACGACGATGTGCTGGTGGTCGCGCAAAAGGTGGTGTCCAAGGCTGAAAATCGGTATGTGGATTTACGCGCTATAGAACCGTCCCGGCGGGCTGTTGAGTTGGCCGAGAAAGTCCACAAGGATCCCCGCCATGTGGAGCTGATTTTGCGGGAATCCAGCGCAGTAGTTCGCTATTGCCCAGGCGTGTTAATTGTCGAACACCGGCTTGGCTTTGTCATGGCCAACGCGGGTATCGATGCGTCCAACCTGCCCCGCACCACGAGCGATCAGGCGGAAAGAGTGCTGCTGTTGCCCGAGTCCCCGGATGGTTTTGCCGAGCAACTGCGCAACCGATTATTAGTACAAACTGGCGCGCATGTTGCTGTAATCGTCAACGATAGCGTGGGCCGGGCCTGGCGCAACGGGACGGTGGGTCTGGCCCTCGGCGCGGCCGGACTACCCGCTCTGCTCGATCGGCGCGGAGAACGAGACCTGTTTGGCCGTACCCTTGAAGCGACGGAGGTGGCACTCGCCGACCAATTGGCAAGCGCCGCCTCGATTGTGCAGGGGGAGGGTGACGAGGGGCAGCCGGTGGTGGTGGTGCGCGGACTCAGTTTGTCCGGGGAGCGTCACGCAGCTAACAACAACGCGGCCGCGCTGTTGCGGCCCAGAGACAAAGATTTGTTTAGATGAGTATAAATAGCCACAGGGCGATTAACCGATGACACGTCCGGTGCGAGTGCTGGCGCTGTGCGGTGGCGTAGGTGGCGCCAAGCTGGCGCTCGGGTTAAGCCATATATTGAGCGAGGGCGATCTCACGGTTGTGGTTAATACCGCGGACGATTTCGATCATCTGGGGCTGCGTATCTGTCCCGACCTGGACACAGTCACCTATACTTTAGCCGCTATTGTGAATCCTCACACGGGCTGGGGCAGAGCGGAGGAGACCGGTAATTTCATGGCAGCGCTGTCCGCACTCGGTGGTGAGGAATGGTTTTACCTGGGGGACAAGGACCTCGCTGTACATGTGGAGCGCACGCGACGGCTTAAGGTCGGGGAACAACTTGATGCGGTTACACAGGGGATTGCTCGCAAACTGGGCATTGCCGTGCAGATATTACCCATGAGCAACGATCCGGTCGCGACCATGGTTGCCACCGACGCCGGTGCACTGGCATTTCAGCACTACTTTGTTCGCGAGCGCTGTCAGCCGCGGGTGACTGGATTTCATTTCACTGGTATCGCCGCAGCCACACCTCATCCCGAGCTGATGGACGCCCTGGCTGGCGATGATCTGGCCGCCGTAATTATCTGTCCGTCTAACCCCTTCGTCAGTATTGACCCGATTCTGGCACTGCCGGGCGTGCGCGAGGCGTTACGCACTACGTCGGCGCCAGTGATCGCGGTGTCCCCCGTGGTGGGTGGTGCCGCGGTGAAGGGGCCCACTGCAAAAATAATGGCGGAGCTGGGGCTGGAAGTCTCAGCGCGGGCGGTGGCCGAGCGTTACGTGGATATTCTCGATGGCTTTGTGGTGGATCGCCAGGACGCTGCCCTGGTAGATCAGATCGCGCGAACCGTCGACCGGGTCGAGGTTGCGCAAACCATTATGGTAACGCTGCAAGATCGGGTATCGTTGGCCCGTGAAGTGCTGTTGTTTGCAAAGCGGTGCAGTGCAAAAGCGCGAGGCAACCCTGTATTATCCTGATCTACAGCTTGTAGTTGGTAGCGCTTTTAGTTAACAGCAAGTGGGCGGCTAGAAGTTGAGCTGAACGAAACAGACTGAGCATATC
>JBFJKD010000370.1:0-1925 GCA_041635095.1 Porticoccaceae bacterium | reverse complement strand
CCGGCACATCCAGGTCCTGGCGATGGATATCTTCCGCCAGGGGCATGACCACATCGTCGGCGAAACGCCGAAAGGTGTCGCGAATAATTTCTTTTTCCTGATCGAGACCGGTCGGCAAAAATTCGCCGCCCTGTCCGAGTAGCGCGCGCCCCAGGTCGGCCATCACCTGGCCGCGCAGATAATGCTGGGCGAGGCCCAGCTCATCCACGGCGGCGAAACAATCGGCAACGCAGGCGGCCTCGAGCCCATAATCCGCCGGTCGCGCCCGCAAACGGGCGGCAATGGCCTGCACCGCTTCCGCGATAAACTGACAGGCCGCCCACGGTAACCGTTCATCGCTGGCGCCACACCTGTGCGCGTAATCGATCAGCGCCTTTCCAGCGGCGATTTCAGCCGCGCAAAATGACAGATCGTAACTGACCAACTGATATTGATCGAGACGCTCTGGCAGCAGCTGGTCGCCAGCACTACAGACAGACTTAATGTGCGTCAGTGCCCGCGCCAGCAATCCCTCCGCCAGCGACAGGGATTGCTGCGCAATGGTTATATCCTTGCCTGGAACACCCGTGGCTGTGGTTGCAACTTTAAGCTCCATTACGCGTCGTGACGGCCGACGATGGCGACACTGACCACGTTCTGGTGAGGAAAACCACCAAGATTGTGGGTCAATCCGAGTTTTGGGTTAGCCAGCTGACGTTCCCCGGCATTGCCGGACAATTGCAGGTACATTTCGTAAATCATGCGCAACCCGGAGGCGCCGATAGGATGGCCGAAACATTTTAGACCGCCGTCAATCTGACAGGGAATCTTGCCATCAGCATCGAACATACCATCCAGCACATCCTGCACCGCGCCACCATCGTCCGACAAAAACAGGTCTTCCATGGTGACCATTTCAGTTACCGAGAAACAGTCGTGAACCTCTGTCATGGAAATTTCGTCGCGCGGTTTGCTCACGCCTGCTTCAGCATAGGCGCGTTTGGCAGCGACCCGGGTGGTGTGTACGAAGGACCCATCCCAGCTATCGTAACCACCTTCCTGACCGTTGGAGGCGCATAGTTGCAGCGCTTTCACCGTAACCAGATTGTGCTTACCCAGGCGGCGCGCAATTTCCGGCGTGGTGACAATGGCCGCGGCGGCGCCATCGCTGACGCCGCAGCAGTCGAATAAACCAATCGGCTCGGCAATCATCGGTGCATTCAGTGCCTGCTCCTCGGTAATGGCGCGGCGCAGATGGGCTTTCGGGTTTTTGATACCGTTGGCATGACTTTTAACTGAGACGTGGGCCATCGCCCGTTTTAGATCCTGCATGCTGGTGCCGTATTTGGCGCGGTAACCTGCGGCCAGCTGGGCGAACATACCGGGCGCTGACAGATTGGGGTAGTACAGATCGTTACTGACCCCGCGCGAACGCTGGGGCAGGCCACCGTAGCCGGTATCCTTTAATTTTTCAAAACCCAGGGCCAGGGCGATGTCACAGGCACCAGAGGCCACCGCATAGGACGCGGCGCGGAACGCCTCAGTTCCGCTGGCGCAATAGTTCTCCAGGCGCGTGACCGGAATATACGGCAACCGCAAACCCATACTGAGGGGCATCGCACCAGGCCCCACACTGAAAGCATCCACTGCGGTGGATTGCCAGGCCGCCTCAATCTGATTTTTTTCGATACCTGCATCAGCCAGGCACTCTTCGAACGCTTCGGCCATCAAATCGGCTGGCTCGCAATCCCAACGCTCGCCGAATTTACTACAGCCCATGCCAAGTATTGCAACTTTATCTTTAATTCCGCTCGCCATAATCGTAACTCCTGTGTTGTTACGCGGGTAGGTATATCTGGTTGTTAAACGGGTATCGCCTTCCAGAAATATTTACGGAAACCGTTTTGACTGTCGATTTGTTTGATCCGGAAATGAACCGACACTCT
>JBFJKD010000369.1:0-1925 GCA_041635095.1 Porticoccaceae bacterium | reverse complement strand
GAGATACTGCATGGTGTCCGCGTCAATGCCCGAAATTTTGGCCATGTACCCCAGGTTAATTGGCGCGCGGGCGTCAATGGTAGTGAAGTAGGGTTTGTCTGCGATAGAGGGCACTACAACGCCATATTTGGCGGGTTCGCGCATGACCTCAGCGAGCGCCAGAAACTGCGGTACATAAGCGCGGGTTTCATCGGAAAGGGGTAACGACCAGAAGTCAGTCGGTTTACCAGCGCGGCTGTTAGCTTGCATGGCGCGACGGACGACGCCTTCTCCACCATTGTAAGCCGCCAGGGCCAGCAACCAGTCTTCGTTGAAACGTCCGTGCAAGTACGCGAGGTAACGCAGTGCCGCTTGCGTGGAATCGAGGATATCTTTGCGGCCGTCATACCACGGCGATGTCGTCAGACCCATGATGTCTGCCGTTTGCGGAATAAATTGCCACAGGCCGGAAGCATTGCTCGGAGAGACCGCAAATGGATTGTAGGCGCTCTCGATAAAAGGCAGAAGTGCGAGTTCAAGCGGTAAGCCACTCTCGGTCAGCTCACTTACCACATAGTGCAGATAAAGTGGAGACCACTGCATTACCCGATCAAAATACGCCTGGTTATCGCGATACCATTCGCGATAGCGGTCGATCCGTGGATTGTCGTAGCGGGCGTTCAATTCTCCCGCACTATTGATACGCTGCCACAGATCAGTAGCTGGCAGAGCGTCGCGAGCATTGGTTTTACGCTCGCCGAGGCCGCGTCTACCTGACCAGAACGGTTGCGTGGCGGTGGTGTCGGTGTAACTGGCGTTAGCTCGCGTATGATGGGGCGGGTTTGACGGCGGTGCGATATTTTGCGGGGCACAGCCAACGGTGAGCAACAGCGCGGCCGTAGTAAGCAGGTGTTTAATGGACATGAGTTACTGCGGGCCTGTCATCGCTTTTATAGGCTGGCATTCTATCTGTCGCTTGCCGTGGAGGCAATTACCCGATGAGAAGTTGCGGCAAATTAAGTACCTCCGCCGTGTTGTGAACTGAGGCAACCTCGTATGGCGACCCCAACGCCTGGACTGCGGTGGGTTACGCGAGATAAATACCGCCGCTTGGCTGGCGGTACTGACCAACGCAAAACGTGTGCGACATTAACTGTAAATTTTTCGATGCTGAGTGCAAACGAGCACTTTGCTAGTGTTATTCAGTGCCTTTTTTTCCATAATAGGGCGTCCCCTCAAAATATTGCCGGAGCGAAGTGTTGTTGATTAATTTACGTCCGTCCAGAGTGCGTGACTGGGTAGCAAAACGATTCGAAGTTGGTGCGCTGGCCCAGCAGCAGGGCTTGTTGTCGAACTGGTTCGAGACTCCCTTTGGTCGATCCGTACTACAGCAGCAACACCATTGCAGCGCGACCCTGCTAAGTGGTCTCGGAGGCTATCGCGCTGCCCAGTTAGGGATCAGCGCCGAACACTCGCTGTTGCATAACTGTCAGCAAGCTCATTGCTTTACCCTTACCGCCGCTTGCGGGACGGGGGGGGTACAGCCTTCCGGGATCTGTGAGTTGACTGCCTTGCCATTGCCTTCCAACACCATAGACCTGGCCGTTTTGCACCACACCCTGGATTTTTCGCCCGATCCCCATAGTGTCCTTAATGAAGCGGCGCGAGTGGTCATTCCCGGGGGCTACATGGTGTTAGTGGGATTTAACCCGTACAGCCTGTTTGGGCTTGCCAAGTGGCCCGCCGCGCTGTGGTCGGAGCATCCAGTGTGGCGACGCAACAGCTTGCGTGCAGGACGATTACTGGACTGGCTCAGGTTGCTTGGGTTTCAGCCCGTAACAGTATTTCGCGGGTGTCGCCAGTTGCCCGTGCAGAATCCGGGAATATTGCGTCGCCTTGGCCGATTGATCTGGCTAGGTGACCTGGCGGCTCGTTGGCGCCTGCCT
>JBFJKD010000368.1:0-1929 GCA_041635095.1 Porticoccaceae bacterium | reverse complement strand
CGCTTCCACCGGGCGTAGATTGAGCAATTCGTCTTCCGTAAACAACCGGGAGCGAGTCAAAAACCGTACCCCCAGAGGGATTTCGAGGGAAAAACTGGCGCCCCTGCCGGGCACCACATCGACGATGGTGTGGGAGTTTTTATAATATTCAAACTGTTGCGCGCCCATGTAAAACTTGCAGCCATGAACCTCCCCCAGACACAGGTCCCTGCTGCCCAGCCGATAATCACCCACCGCAAAGCACATAGGTGACGAACCGTCGCAACAACCGCCACTTTGATGAAACATCAACGCGCCATGTTGCTCCCGTAGCTGATCGATAATCGCCTCAGCTGCGGGAGTAACACTGACTCGTTCGGTAACCAACGTGGATACCATGGCAAGCAACCTAGTTTTTAACCAAACGCGCGCTAACCATCAAAAGAAGCCCAGTTTGTTCTTGTTGTAGGAAATCAACACATTTTTTGTTTGACGATAGTGTTCCAGCATCATGTGGTGATTTTCACGGCCAAACCCGGAGTTTTTATACCCGCCAAATGACGCGCCGGCTGGATACACGTGGTAGCAGTTCACCCAGACCCGCCCGGCCTGGATACCTTTGGTGAACTTCTGTATCTGGTGCATATCCCGCGACCAGATACCAGAGCCGAGACCGTACAGCGTGTCATTGGCAATCGCTAACGCTTC
The DNA here is from genome assembly GCA_041635095.1 of Porticoccaceae bacterium. Classification (GTDB taxonomy): domain Bacteria; phylum Pseudomonadota; class Gammaproteobacteria; order Pseudomonadales; family Porticoccaceae; genus JBFJKD01. The sequence continues at coordinate 1,242 of JBFJKD010000368.1, read as the reverse complement.
GTCCTCGTCCTTGAACGTGGTCACCGCGAGCACCGGTCCAAAAATTTCTTCCTGGAACACACGCATTTTGTTGTGGCCCTTGAAAACCGTAGGCTGCACATAAAATCCGTTCGGGTACTGGTCGCTTTTGTGAGCCGCGCCACCACACAGAACTTCGGCGCCCTCCTGCTTACCGATGTCAATATAGCTCATGATTTTTTCGAACTGGTCATTGGACGCCTGGGCACCCATCATAGTGGTCAGTTCGTAGGGGTCGCCCATATTGATCGCGGCAATGCGCTCGAGGCATCGCGCCATAAATTTTTCGTAAATACTTTCCTGAATCAGGGCTCGCGAGGGAGCGGTACACACCTGCCCCTGGTTGAGCGCGAACAGCACCAGGCCTTCGATGGCTTTATCAAAAAACTCATCGTCGGCATCCATGATACTTTCCATAAAGATATTCGGCGATTTGCCACCCAGCTCCAGCGATACCGGAATAAGATTTTCGGCGGCGTACTGCATAATCAAACGGCCAGTGGTGGTTTCACCAGTGAACGCCATTTTTTTCACATCCGGGTGAGTCCCCAGCGGTTTACCCGCTTCGGGACCAAAGCCGTTAACAATATTAACCACACCGGGGGGCAGAATATCGCCCAGCAATTCCATTAAAATCAGCACCGATACGGGCGTTTGTTCGGCTGGCTTCACGACAATACAGTTGCCTGCCGCGATAGCAGGAGCAATTTTCCAGGCTGCCATCAATAACGGAAAATTCCACGGAATAATTGCGCCCACCACACCGTAGGGTTCATGTACCTCCATGGATACGGTATCGTCGTCAATATTGGTAACACTGCCCGCCTCGGTACGAATGCAGCCGGCAAAATAGCGGAACTGATCGATGGCAATCGGTAAGTCAGCGCCCAGTGTTTCGCGGATACTCTTACCGTTATCGCAGGTTTCCACCACCGCCAGACGTTCAATATTAGCTTCCATGCAGTCGGCAATTTTGAACAGCACCATACTGCGCTCGGCGGCGGAGGTCTTGCCCCACGCAGGGGCCGCTTGCCACGCGGCCTTAACGGCCAAATCGATGTCTTTGGACGTGGAGCGAGGAATACGTGTGACCAACGCATTATCAATCGGCGATGTATCTTCGAAATAATTACCCTCTACTGGCGCAACCCATTTGCCGCCAATGTAATTTTCGTATTTGTCCTGAAAGGTCGGTCTTTGATAACCCATTGTGATAGTCCCCTG
>JBFJKD010000367.1:0-1930 GCA_041635095.1 Porticoccaceae bacterium | reverse complement strand
CTGCCTGGAGATGCTGGAGCATGTACCGCGGCCATCGTCCGTCATCCAGGCCTGTGCGAAACTGGTTAGACCCGGCGGACACCTGTATTTCTCCACCATCAACCGCAACCCCAAATCCTATCTGTTTGCCATTATCGGGGCCGAGTATGTACTGAACCTGTTGCCCAAAGGCACCCACGATTACGCGCGCTTTATCCGTCCGGCAGAGCTGGCCAGCGATCTACGCGCGGCCGAACTTGAGCTGCAACGCATGACCGGCCTGCTCTATAACCCCCTGACCCAACACTACCGCCTTGACGAGCGGGACCTGAGCGTCAATTACCTGGTGCACGCACGTCGGCCCGAATAAATATGCCAATTAGCCATTATCAAGCGGTATTGTTTGATCTCGACGGCACGCTGCTCGATACCGCGCCGGATTTCTCCACAGCCCTGAATAAACTTCTGGTCAGTAGATCCCGCGCGGCCTTGCCCGACGCCAGAATACGTGCGCTGGTGAGCGCTGGCGCCGCCGCATTGCTTGTCGACGCGTTTGAGTGCGCCGCCGATAGTCCCGAGTTCGCACAGTTACGCGTCGAATTTCTGCAACTTTATCACCAGCATTTATCGCAACAAACACGTCCCTACCCGAGTCTGATCGGAGTATTGGCCCGTCTGGGCGCACAAGGTATACCCTGGGGAATCGTGACCAATAAGCCCCTGCTCTATACCAGCGCTATTTTGCGCGACCTGGCACTGACGCCAGCACCTGCGGTGGTAATTTGCCCGGAGCACGTGGTCAATGCCAAGCCGCATCCGGAACCGATCATGCTCGTCTGTGAGCAACTCGGCGTTGCGCCAACAGCAACTATCTACATCGGCGATCATCGCCGGGATATCGAGTCGGGCATCAGCGCCGGTGCAACCACCATAGCCGCTGCCTATGGGTATATCGGCACCGACGACGATCCCGCCAACTGGGGCGCGCATTACCTGATACACAGGCCGCAGCAGCTGGCATCACTACTTTTTTAGAGCACCAGACCCGAATACCAAAAGGACTCGACGGTGAGTATTGAACATTTGACTGAGTACAGCCCCCCCGCCGATTTACTGGCCGACCGCATTATTCTGGTCACCGGTGCGGGCGATGGTATCGGGCGCGCTGCCGCACTCAGCTTTGCCGCGCACGGCGCGACGGTAATTCTGGCGGGCAGAACAGTGGCCAAACTGGAACAGGTGTACGACCAAATTTGTAGTGCCGGACATGCTCAGCCAGCGATTTACCCTATTTGCCTGGCTGGCGCCAGCGAACAGGACTACGCGGACATGGCCACTAATATCGAAACGACGTTCGCACGCCTGGATGGCTTGTTACACAACGCCGGGGAGCTGGGTCAACGCACTCCCATCGCCAACTATTCTCTCACCGCCTGGCAAAAGGTCATGCAGGTCAACGTGACTGCACAGTTTATAATGACTAAAAGCTTACTGGGCTTGCTCGAAAAATCAGAGGACGGGTCCATTGTATTTACCTCATCGGGCGTCGGACGAATCGGCAAACCCTACTGGGGCGCCTACGCGGTATCAAAATTCGCGACTGAAGGATTGACCCAGGTTTTGGCTAACGAACTGGAAGATACCACCGCCATTCGGGTTAACTGTATCAATCCCGGTGCCACCCGAACACGGATGCGGGCCACGGCATTCCCCGCAGAAAACCCCGCCACCCTGAAAACGCCGGAGCAGATTATGCCCGTCTATTTGTACCTGATGGGACCGGACAGCCGTGGTTTTACGGGACGATCGCTGGATGCCCAGTAATTAATGCCCAGTCCGGGCATTTTCTAGTGACTGACAAAGGTAATCGCAGAGCTACCAAATTATCTGGATCGCCCACCGCGACCGCGCAGTTTGTTGACGTGCCGTTCCTGCCGAACTCGCTCGCCTG
>JBFJKD010000366.1:0-1965 GCA_041635095.1 Porticoccaceae bacterium | reverse complement strand
CCGCCCCCCACGCTCACACCGTACCAGCGTCAGGTTCAAACCGTTCGTTCCTCCGGCAACTGCTCCTGCGCTGCTCTACCTCCAGCATCCGTGCCTCCGGTGTTACACGTCTCCGGGCAGCGCTTGTGCACTGCATGGGAAATCAGGCCGCTCTGTCGCCTGTCATGGCACTTGTTAGTGTCGTCAAGTGAGTCGCCTTCGCTTTCGCTGCTAACCAATTTAAAGTATCCGTTAGATTGGGGGAGCTTCACTCTGACCCGTTTAAAAGGCTAAATCCAGGTAGTTTCCTTTATCTTCGTACACAGTTCAGGGACAATCCCGTTTCCACGGGCGGTAACGGCTGTGCGTATCTGCCTTCCGGTAGGGCGCTCATTCCATCGCTGGTTAATCGGGCTGTCTTGCCCGTTATTTCGAGGTATGAAACAGGTGTTAGACCATATTGCCCTGAACACCGGGTTGCGCAACGGGTTGGCGTCGCTCAATCTGGCGGCGGCGACGCCGGTGCAGGAGCAGGCGATTCCGGCCGCGTTGCGAGGTCAGGATTTGCTGATCAGCGCGCAGACTGGCAGCGGCAAAACCTTGGCCTATCTGCTACCCAGTGCCCAGCGGTTGCTGGAAAAGGGTATTGATCGCAGTGTCGGCACTCTGGTGCTGGTGTTGGTGCCGACCCGGGAATTGGCGCGGCAGGTGGAGAAACACTTTAAGGCCCTGGCGAAACATACGCCGTTGCAGTCCGGGGTGATTATCGGTGGCAGCAGCACCCGTTATCAGCAAGCAGTGTTGCGCAAAAACCCGGAGTTTATTATTGCCACGCCGGGCCGATTGGCGGAGCTGCTGGGTACGGGCAGTGTTGATCTGGCGTCCCTGCAAACTCTGGTGCTGGACGAGGCGGATCGCATGCTCGACATGGGCTTCAGGGAGGATGTGCTCAAAATTATTGCGGCGTGCAACCCGCGGCGACAAACCCTGTTGTTATCCGCCACCCTGCGGCACACGGGCATCACCCGCATTGCCGGGGAGATTCTCACGGATGCCGAGCAGGTTACGGTGGGCAGCGAACGCAGCCAGCACGGGCACATTCATCAGCAGGTGATACTTACGGACGACCGCGCCCACAAGGAAAAGGTGCTGGTCGCCCTGCTCAATGCCCAGGGTGGGCCGGGGTTGATTGAACGGGACTCACCGGTCCATGCCCAACATGATAGGGACGCGGGTACGGGGCAAGCGCCGACGCAAAGCAGCCTGAAAAAAACACTGGTCTTTTCCAACACCCGCGTGCAGGCGGATCAGCTCGGCAATTTTCTGCGCTACCACAAGCTGCGGGCCGGAGTGTTGCATGGTGAGCTCACCCAGGAAGAGCGCAATCAGGTGGTGACGCAGTTTGCACAGGGTAAAATCACTGTGCTGGTAGCCAGCGACGTGGCGGCGCGGGGGCTGGATATCAAGGATATCGACACGGTGATTAATTTTGATATGCCGCGCAACGTGGACGACTATATTCATCGCACCGGCCGCACGGGCCGGGCCGGGCGTCAGGGGCTGGCCGTTTCGTTTGTCACCGCTAACGACTGGAACCTGATGGCGACCATCGAGCGCTATACTGGCGCTGCGCTTGAGCGGCGGATGATAAAAGCATTGAAAGCAAAATTCAAAGGGCCCAAAAAAATTAAATCCAGCGGCAAGGCGGCGGGACCCAAAAAGAAAAAAGCCAAATTGCAGGGCACAAGCGCGACGCGGCAGCGCAACACTAAAAACAAGGGCAAAAGCAAAGCTAAGGCTAAATCAAAAACCCGCCTGGAGAATGCTGCGCCGCCCAGCAGCAACGATGGTCGCGGGCCGTTGACCCGGCCCAGTGCGCCGCCGGGACGCAAACCCGGGTAAGTTTACGGGCAGCGGCATCACCCTTCCACAAATCCTTTCCAGGTTCCCATGTAGTTGACAAAGGCCTCGCCCAACCCTTCGTTG
>JBFJKD010000365.1:0-1972 GCA_041635095.1 Porticoccaceae bacterium | reverse complement strand
TTCAGTACCAGTATTAATCACAGTAGTTGTAATAAAGCGCACTTCGGTGCGCTTTTTTTTTGCTCTTTCACTTTGTATAACGCGTATACCACCTGGTGTTTTTCCGCCGCGGTTCTTTGCAGGGCGGCAATAAAGCCTCTTGTATCCGGGTATCGAATGGGCCAAAAATACGGGATCGGGATTTTATGGGTAGCGCGATACGGCCACAGGGATACAGAACAATATTGCCCTGTAAAATGCTCGACGGGTGTTACATTAATAATCTACCCTCGGCATAAGGTGCGGACAGGGTTGGTGCTGACCGGCTGCAGGGTTGTTTAATTTTTAAACGAGGAGAGAGGCAATGTTTAGTCACATTATGGTGGGTGCAAATGACGTTCAGCAATCGCAGGCTTTTTACGATGCGATTCTAGGTGCGATGGGATACAAAGCGGGCGTAGTTGATGCGAAAGGCCGCTGCTTTTACGCCAACAAAAGCGGCGTTTTCGCCATCACAAAACCCATTAATGGCGAGCCCGCCTGCCATGGCAATGGCAGTACCATCGGGTTTGCGGCAGCTAGCTCGGCGGTCGTTGATGACTGGTATGCGGCTGGGATCGCGCATGGCGGTACCCCGTGCGAAGACCCACCCGGCGTGCGTGAAGGTGCAAACGGAAAGCTGTATCTCGCGTATTTGCGCGACCCTTCCGGCAACAAGATATGTGCCCTGCACCGAATGGGTTGAATTTGAAAACAGGTTGCACCCATCGCTAAAGATTTGGAGCCTGGCGGGGCGTACAGGGGTAGCCCGATTCCCTTGGTTGGCGCGGCGCCGACTATTACTCGCGCAGTTGCGGTTGCGGTTGCGGCCGACGTGCGTTATTCGACGGTAAGCCGAGCGGTGACGCGGCATGAAGGGAATGCGTGATTGCAAGACCTGACGTTTTTGTGTTCGTTTTGTGTTTTATTTAACAGGCACGTAATGGTCAGGGCGTCTGGAATTCCTCACCGATAACGTCCTTATAGGACAGCGCCATTCTTTTGAGTAAAGCATTTTGTGCAGAGATTGGCGTGTCTGCATCTTCCATGGCGACGATCAGGTTTTCCACAATACTATTAAATTCTGCGGGGTTAATGTTCATATCCTTGTGAGTTTCAACCATATCATCGCCGGTGTATTCCACGGGTCCGTCACTGACGTAAGAAATATGCTCAATCATTTTCTCGCGAAACCGCATAACGTCTGAATTGGCGAACCTCGGTAATACCAGCTGGTCTTCCGAAATCTGGTAGAGAAAGTTGTCGACTATTCGGGTAATTCCCGGCTCACCACCCAGTTGTTCATAAAGGGTATTGGTGCCGTTTTGTTGGCTAACACAGCCGCACATGCCGACAATGAAGAATATCAGTAACAAATGCTGCTTCATGGTCGCTCCTTAACGGGTGAACTGAACCGAAAAATAACAGCCGGACTGGTCGGGCAAGCCGGCAATATCCCCGAGGTCGCTATAGGCTACTACCGCACTAAAAGACTTGTTGGGAAACCAGCCGATAAAGACGTCTTTCCAGTCCTGCTCCTTCACGGCAGACAGATTGTCGGGTTTTTGCCGGTATTCAACACCGATAATCCAGTGTCGGTTAAGAAAAATACCCAGAGAGGCTTCTGCCTGTAGGCTGTAATCGTCCTTGTCGCCGCCAAATCCAAGCAGCCCGATCTGGTTGGCTTCTGTCCAGCGCCCGGTCAGGTTCAGCAGAATATTGCGCCCCATAAAACCGTTGAGGAAGAGTTTGCTTGCAGCAACGTAGACGTCGGCTCCGCTGTCATCTTCCGCGCCTAGCAGGAAGGGCACAAATTCATCATGGTTGCGTTTGTGCTGTATCCCCAGGCTGATCTGAGGGAGGCGGTTATAAATCAGGTCCCCTGTGAGCCGGATTTTGGCGCCGATAATATCCTGGCGGATGTTCAAATCCAGAGGTTCAACCTTGAGATCCT
>JBFJKD010000364.1:0-1977 GCA_041635095.1 Porticoccaceae bacterium | reverse complement strand
TACCAGTGAATAGGTGATCCCACGAACGCCCGATATGAATTCCTGGGGTACAGTCGATAGAACCGGTAACGGTAGTTTGTTCCTGTAGTTGTCCCGACGTTGCTCTATGTAACTTTCGATCGTTGCTTTTGAATCGTCGGAGATCGCCATCAATACTTGCAATGGCGCCGTGTCGGGATTCACTCCCGGATGCTGGGAGTGAATGGTGACGTAGGGCAACATGGCCGAATAGATGTCTGGTTGCATGCCATAGACCCGCTGCAGCTCTTCCACACTGGTAAAGTCGCTATCCTTCGCGCCGAGGGGAAGACCGGCGGCCAGATAATCGTCGTCCTCGGCACCGTTGAGCCGCCGCAGACTGTCCTGATCACGATAATCGACAATGGCGTCGGCCAACGCATCCGCCTGGGGCTGCGCCACATCGAGACTGTAAAACAGGCGCGCTAGCAGAGCCTCCCGTGCGGCATTGATGCCGATCTTACCATTTTCATCGGTCACGGTTACCAGCGCATTCCCTCCGGGTAGTGTCACCTCGATGGTTTCACCGTCCGCCAATAAACGGTCAACCGGGTTGGTTGACAGTAAATTCATTATTACCAGCTGCGTGGCGCCATCCGCCAGATAACGCGCCGTGGCGCCCCCCACTAACGCGGCCACTGCCTGCGTGGACTGGCGGCTGGCATAGGACAAACCACCGGCAATTACCGTGAGCAACACGATCATCCAGAGCACTGCTATCAGCGCAAAGCCTCTGGAAATAGCCGCTGAGGGCGGACAGTAAGTCATCGTTGCTCCACCGCACCCGCATGCAGTTGCTGATCCCCAAAGCGGGGTGCCACGGCGATTTCCGGCAACGTGATTTTATTTCCGCCAGCATCCAGCTCCGTGAGCGTGAAGCGCACCACTAACGACGTCGCCATGCTCGGCTCCCAACGATCCTCCCAGGATTCCACTCCTTGCGGATCACGGCTGTAGTACTGTAGCCCGGATAACAACATGTTGTCGGCGACGAGTAGACGAGAGGGTAGCTGTTTTTCATAGGAAAACCCGCCGTCCACATCAATTAGCACGCTCGCTCCTGGCGCATACGCGACATAGTCCATGACCAGTTCAAAGCGATTATTATCTTCGTTCCACGCGTTTTTCAGGCTCCATAAATAGAGTGCGCCATCATTGTCAAAACTGGGGAACGTTGCCAGAAAAGCCAGTTGCTCGGTTCCTCCAAGAAAACTGGTCATCGCTTCGCCCTGCTCGTTTCGCACTCTGAGAAACCGCATATTACCGATATGCCGACGCAACAGCTGGGTCACCAGAAAGCGGTGTTCCGACTGATCCTGTTTTTCAATGACTTTGCTCCAGGTTTGCGTGGACAGCCTGAGCGCCCCCACCAACACTACCGCTATCAGGGCCATCAACAACAGGGCCACCTGCAACTCCACCAGTGTAAAACCCCGCGCCAATTTGTGGCATGGAAATAGGCTCACGGCCTGACGCCCAGACGGATAGTCGCGAGCTCCAGTTCGCGTTTTTTAATATCTCCCCATACCACGGTGACACGATAATAAAAGGGAATATAACTGTTTTCCGCATCACTGAAGCCACTATTACCCAGCAGCGGGCTATCCGTGTCGAGACGAAATTCGGTGACCTTGGTGTTCCAGCGATAGTAATTGTCCACCAGGCCGCTATCCGTACCCAGCGGGTTATCCCGAGCGACCTGCAACGCCATCTGGCTCTCCGCAATATTCAGCGCCTCGGCATAGTCGTCAATAATTCTGGTGGCGCCGGCGACACTGGAAAAAATTCGCAGGATAACGCTCACACAAATGCCCAGCACCGCCAGAGCGACAATCACTTCCAGCAGCGAGAAACCGGATTGCCTGCCACTATTCCCGATCCACAAGCGCGACCTCCCCGGTTAACCAGTTAACCCGTAGCGTATAACTGCCCGCTGCAGATTGCAGCTCCAGGACGCCG
>JBFJKD010000363.1:0-1995 GCA_041635095.1 Porticoccaceae bacterium | reverse complement strand
GCACAAATCATGTCCCCCGTGCCCATGCCCCGAGTAATGATTGTGATAACCGTGGTGTCGAGAATAGTAGGAATAACGGTTTCGGTAGCCGTGCCCGCGGCCGTCATGGTGGCCGCTATTGTAGTAGCGAATGCGGTGATCGTTGTGACCCCGATAGTATCTATTATTGTGCCCAGAATAGTCACGCCGGTCCTGGTGGTGACGGTAATAGTCCCTATCACGATGACCGTTTTCGCGTGAAGAATAATTGTGGCGATCGTGAGAACCCCGCTCGCGATAATCGTTATCTCGAGCCAGGGAAGGGGTGGCGGATAAAGCAAATGCCAAAATTGGGATAATAAGCAGTAGTTTTTTCATAAGGGTCGCTCCCGGGTCAATGTGTTTGCCTATAAGAACGTTCCGCAAAGCAAACGGTTGACCCACCTACAGATCAAATGTTGCCCATACGGGGCAATGATCGGAAGGTTTTTCCATGGCGCGTACCGCTATATCAATACCCGTGTCGGTGCAGGCTCTGGTCAAGGGTGTGCTGGCCAATATCAGATCGATGCGCAGGCCTCGCGGCGGTGAACGCTCAAAGCCACGACTACGGTAGTCGAACCACGAATATGCGCCCGGCGCCGTGCCATTGAGTTCTCGAAACGTATCGGCAAGCCCCCAATTTGTTAGTTTCTCCAGCCATATTCGCTCCTCCGGCAGAAAGCAACATTTACCGTCCCGCAACCAGCGTTTACGATTGTCGTCCCCAATGCCGATGTCTATATCCTGGGGAGCCACATTCATATCACCCATAACGACCACAGCATCCCCTGGCTGGTGGTTGGTAGTGATCTGCGCGTAAAGATCGGCGTAAAATTGCTTTTTATTGGGAAACTTGGTGGGATGCTCCCTGTTTTCACCCTGCGGAAAATAGCCGTTATAAATATGCAGCGGTTTGCCGGCGAACTCGAAAGAGCCATACACCAGTCTGCGCTGCGAGTCTTCGCCGTCGTGGCGAAACCCACAGGCGCTGCTGCGCGGGGCGCTGCGGCAGAGGAGGGCGACACCGTAATGCCCCTTCTGGCCATGATAAATCGCGTCGTAACCCAGGGCCTTAATCTCGGCTATCGGAAACAAGTCGTCGGACACCTTGGTTTCCTGAAGACCAATAAAATCGGGGGCATGCCGCGCCACAACGGCCTCCAGCTGATGCAGTCTGGCGCGTAACCCATTAACATTAAACGATACAACTTTCATGAAAAAACTCTATACAGCCGACTTAACATGGCGTTAGCGACAACTCACTGTATCACCAGCTGCGGGGCCGAACGAACCATCAAGGTCATATAATCAATCAGCACCTGTCCGGATTCTTTTAGCAAAGGGTCGGGCTCTGATTGATCGGCATCTACCTTATCTTGTTCTTTCTTTGCTTCATCTTCTTTTTCAAGCTCGCCCCGCCACGCTTTGACGGTTGCATACGGGATCAGTTTTTTAGCGAGTCTTCGTTTGTTTTCAATATCCAGCATCTCCTGTTCCTGCCGCTCATTCAATGCGCGCCGCTCGGCCAGATTAAGCGGCACCTTTTTGATTTGATTACGGCTCTTGAGGATCGAGATTTCATCTAACATATGTACCCAGTCGGGGTCGAGCTTTACACGGCTGTCATGCAATGCTCGGAGCTCGTCCAGGACCGGATCAAACTTACGGTAGCTACGATGGGATACCTTGTGTATTTTGTCCCAGGGCAGGGCGTGTTCCTGACTGCTTTCGCCAACCTCACCGTCTTCATAAAAAGACGGAAAACTGATGTCTGGCAGGACGCCACGATGCTGAGTGCTCTCGCCCGATATACGGTAAAACTTTGACTCTGTTAGCTTGAGCTGGCCTTCCCCAAGCGGCACCATAACCTGGACAGTGCCTTTGCCAAAACTCTGGCTGCCGACAATTAAACCGCGGTTATAGTCCTGAATGGCGCCAGCGAATATTTCTGAAGCGGACGCGCTCAGGCGGTTC
>JBFJKD010000362.1:0-2040 GCA_041635095.1 Porticoccaceae bacterium | reverse complement strand
CTTCGGTGTGATATTCCGCATCGCATCGGAATGGGCCATCATGGAAATTAAATCCGGTTTCGGGGGTAGTTGCGCTCGTTCGTTCCACAGGCGGGTGAAATATGCCAGCATCTCACCGAGTTCGCGGTGACGGGTTTCCTCGTCCACCAGCCCCGACCCCGGTTGAGCTGAGGCCACGTCGGACCACCGGGTGAGCTTGTGGCGCTCCTCAAACGGAAAATCAAACAGGGTGGTCAACATTTGTGTGGTGAGATTGACGGATACTTCCTCGACCCAGTCGAAGGTTTCGTTCACGGGCTGCTCGGCAAGCACCTTGCGCGTACGGTTGCGAATGGTCTCTTCCATTCTGGCGAGGTTTTCCGGAGAAACCATCGGGCTGACCACTTTGCGCTGCTCGTCGTGTTTGGGGGGGTCGAGGGCGATAAACATTTCCACCCCGAGGCCGAGGTTGTCATCCTCAATGGTGATGCCGCCGTTTGCCGTGTCCGAGGAAAAGGTTTTATGGTCCATCTCCACCGTCATAATGTCCTTGTACTTGGTCACCGACCAATAGGGACCGAACAGGCTGTCCTTGCAGTAATGCACGGGATCTTCGTTGCGCAGCCGTTCGAAATATGGCCACATGATGTTGTCCCGGAACAGATCTGGCTGGGCGACGTTGATGTCTTCCAGGGGTATTGCGTCAACCTGCGCCTGGACGGCTTCGCTCACGGCTGAATCGATAATGTTAGATCTTGATTCGTTCATTTACACAAGCCCCTGTAAGGTGTAGCTATTGTTTTGTGGGTGTACAACGTACGTTTATGGGTGTGCGACATACCCTTCGGTCACCACGTTTACTAGCTGTTCACTGTAGGTTTGCTGGTTGCTCCATTGATAGGGCTAAAAATGACAAGGGTATAGCCCAAACTGACAGTTTACGAGGGCGTAATGCTAAATCGAGCGGCGATGATAGCGGCGGTATTAAATCCCGAGTTTTTAGAGGGATTGCGTTGGATGGGTTGAATGAAGAGGTTCTCAATCACGCGGGTGATTAAGCTAATCGGCGGTTACGGCGGTTACGGCGGTTGCGGCGGTTGCCGGGAGTCTGTTAGGTTGGGTCCACAAACGTTTATATGGGTATGAGGAGGTAGCCATGAGTGATAAGGCTGTGGAAGCCAGTGAGCGGGGCTGGATTGCGGAGCACCGCCGTCGTTATCTTGAGAGTAATGGGGCGGATGGTCATCTCTGGGATTCCACCCCGGTGGGCGGGCCGGGGCTGATACCAGCACTGTTGCTAACTACCGTGGGGCGTAAATCCGGAGAGCGTAGAATTATGCCGCTGATCTACGGCGAAACAGACGGCGGCTATGTGGTGATTGCCTCTCGCGGTGGGTATCCCACACATCCAGCCTGGTATCTCAACCTGCTGGCCAATCCGGAAGTGGATGTCCAGGTGGGCGCGGATTGCTTTCGCGCGCGGGGTCGCACTGCGCGGGGCGAGGAGCGCACCCGATTATGGGCACAGCAACGGGCGTTGTTCCCACCCTATGACGATTATCAGGCAAAAACGCAACGTCAGATCCCGGTGGTGGTGCTGGAGCGGATCGCAAGCTAACGCATAACCACAGGCGCGCCCACAATCCCTTTTCGGGGTTTCGGGCGCATTCGGTACGCAACATGCGTTCGGTCGCGACATAGAGTAGAGGCCGTAAATGAGTACATTTGTTCTGGTACACGGTGCCTGGCACGGTGGTTGGTGTTGGCACAAGATCGTCCCTTTGCTGGAAGGTGCCGGACACCGCGTGCTGGCCCCCGATCTGGCAGGTCTCGGCGTGGACAGAACCCCGGTGCAGGGCATCGTCCTCGAGCAATGGGTGGAGGACATCGGAGTTTTGCTGGCCCAACAAAGCGAGCCGGTGGTTCTGCTGGGCCATAGTCGTGGCGGCATTGTCATCAGTCAGGTGGCCGAGCGCTGGCCGGAACGGATTCAGAAACTGGTATTCCTGTGTGCGTTTTTACCGCGCAATGGAGAGTCATTACTACAACTGCTGACGGAGG
>JBFJKD010000361.1:0-2061 GCA_041635095.1 Porticoccaceae bacterium | reverse complement strand
GTCTTGCAGACCGTTCATGTTGACTATTTCAATTTCTCGTTTGTCCACCAGCAAAAAGCCCTGTTTCTGAAAGCGACTAAACACGCGACTCACGGTTTCGACGGTGGGTCCCAGATAATTACCGATGTCAGCCCGCGACATGGGCAGGCGAAAGCGTGTGCCGGATAGCTGCCGCAGCGCGTTGCGTGCCGATATGCTTAGCAATAACGTCGCCACCCGTTCCTCGGCGCTGTTTTTGCTCAGCAGGGCGATTAACTGCTGATCGCTGGTGATTTCCTTGCTCATCAACTTAAAAAAATGGCGCTGCAGGGCAGGCAGCTTAAGACTGAGGTCTTCCAGGCGTGAAAAAGGAATCTCGCAGATTGCGGATGTCTCCAAGGCCTGCGCTGAACTTCTGTGCTGGGTATGGGCGATACCATCCATGCCGAAGATCTCGCCGGGCAAATAAAAGCCAGTGACCTGTTCAACGCCCTGTTGATTGGCGGCAAAGGTTTTAATGGCGCCGCTACGCACGGCAAAAACTGCTTTAAACGGATCCCCGCCCCGATAAATATATTGATCTTTGTGGGTTGGGCGACCACGCCGCACGATATCGTTGAGACGATCAATTTCCTCAATCTTCAGCGCGATGGGCAAACACAACGCGCTCATACGGCACTGATTGCAGTTAACTTCGATATTATGTGGGCAGGTAGCCGACATGTTCGCACTCCAGTGCAGTGGCGACGAACGGAACTGACAGTATAGCGACTCTATTTGAAGCTGGAAAATATCTTTTCGATGACGGCAGGGAGATGCAATATGCCCAGATCAGTGAGGACAATTTCATGCTGTTGCCGAGTAGCCCAGTCGTGTTGGAAAAGGCTTTCGATCACAGGCTCCGCCTCGGAGGGCAGGTCGGCGGCGCGGTGCTGACAAATCAACGTCTGTAATGTGGCGGCGAGGGGATAGGGCGTTGTGGGTAAGGTCAGACGGGTAGTTGTCGGCAACCGCTGGTTGCGTATGGCCTGGCGGTATTGTGAGACGGAGGAAATGGTGCGTTGGTAGCCGTCCTGTTCCTGTCCCAGAGCAGCAATGCCGAGTCCTATCCAGCGCTTGATGTGACTTGATCGAAGCCCCCAGGGTGTGTACTGCAAGGGGCGGGTCGATGGTGTGTGCAAGGATTGCGGTCGGACAAAGATGTGATTGCCGAACACGCGCCAGTTGCGCGGACTGAAGCTGTGGTATAAATGTAGAAAATTGTCACTCGCCCGTTGCACTCTGGTACTCGCCCGGAGCTTGCTGCCCGCGGGGTATTGCAGTTCGAATACCGCACATTCCGAGGTGGCGATCAAGTCCCCTAAACGCGTCAGAAACTCGGGGTCGGTTTCGTCGCCAAACTGCAGTCGAACAGCAAACTTAAGGTTGTCAAATTCTGTGAATGCGGCGATGGCAGCTTCGATCCTGGTCAGACTTCGATCAACGCTGGCGACGGTTGCGTCCACGTTTAACGTAATACTGCTGTAGCCCAGGCCAGCCAGTAGCGCGAGATTATCGCGGGAGGAGTCAGCAAGGCTGACCGTAGCACTGCGCACGCTGTCTTTCTGATGGGCAAATTGGATCTTACTACCCAGGCGAAAGGTCAACTCGGTGATGGCGTCCGCGGAGAATTGGCGTAGTGGCGCCCCCACCAGATACAATTCAGCCACCGGACGCTGCGGACTCAGCCGCGCGCAATGCAGGGCGAGTTCCTCCCATAGCAATCGTTGATAGTTGGCGATTGGGGTCTGTGGGCAGTAAATATTGATGCCCGTTGGTGTGACGTCTGCAGTGGTAAGCGGCGCGCCTGGTTTTTCGGTATGCTCGCAATAGTGCGACAACAGGGTACTGTTGAATTCCGCAGGCAGTGGCGGCAGGTAGCGCGCGGTAGATTCCCTGCTATTGTGGATTCGATTGTGGCCCGTCATCACCTTGTACATGGCTGGGTGGCAACACCTTGTCTGTGACACGGGGCATCCGTGTCAGCACGGTAGCTACTCTAGGCCTAACTTATGGCAAGGCAAATGATATGCGTCAACCGCG
>JBFJKD010000360.1:0-2080 GCA_041635095.1 Porticoccaceae bacterium | reverse complement strand
GGCAATAATCAGCACGCTAAGCGCCATTTCGTTAACAGGCATTACTTATGATCTCTGGTGGCTATCGACAAAACGCTTGATTAATCGGCCTGCGATAGAGCTGGGCGGCGGGCAATTGGGCAAATTGTCGTAACGCCACCAGCCCGCCTCGACAATTTCTTTATCGTCAATACGCACTTCGCCAGATTCGTACTCAGCGTGAAAACCCAGCATTAATTGTCCCGGAAACGGCCATGGCTGACTACCAAAATACTGCGGTTTACCGACGACTACCCCAACCTCCTCGTAAACTTCCCGATTGATGGTTTCCTCAACGGTTTCTCCGGCTTCCATAAAGCCCGCCAGAGAACTATACATTGGGTTATCCTTCCACGCGGCATTGAGTGCCAGCAGACACTGATCACCGCGCGTTACCAGAACGATGATGCAAGGGGACACTCTGGGATAGCACAGCAACCCACATTTGTCGCACTGCGCCGCGCGCTCTTCCTCGATAATTCGAGTTCCGGTACCACAACGGCCACAAAAGCGATGATCCTGATACCAGTTAATTATCTGCAACGCGCGCCCTGCAAGATTAAACTGGGTGTCATTAATCTTGCCCAGTAAACCAAACAACGGCGAAATTTTATGTGGCAGCGTAAATTCTTCGGGGGAACTGACCTCTTGACAATAACAGGGGCGGCCACGAAAAATACCAAGAAAGTGCTCATTGACCGCGGGCGGCATCGCGAATTTTATTTCCGATGCATCCCATAGCAGAGTATCGCGATCACGCGGGCACAGGATACTACCATCGCGAGTGAGCAGCAGCACCACCGCTTCGCTATCAAACCCTTCGTTGGTGTTACAGGGATAAAATTCAAGGCCAGGCAATATCACTATCAGGCTCCTAGAGTATTAAGACATTCATTGGCGAGATCAAGGGGCTTTTCATCGACTGCGCCACCAAATCGACAGTTATCGAGAAAATATTCCAGGCTGATAATGGTATCCGCAAATACTTCCAGTGCAGCATCCCGCGAGACAGCAGCGCTGTTGCCAAACAATTGCCCGTCGACAAAATGTTTGCACCGCCAGACAATATCCACCATCCGGCTCTGACCGAGCAATATGGCGCTGCCGCTAATCGCTTCAAAAATTTCGCGCAGCCGCTCGGCCGATTCTTCTCCAGCAAGTCCCGCTGACACCTCGTCGATAATGTCCTTGACGCTATTCAGGTGAATACCCATTTCCGTCAGGACGCTATGTTCGGCGGTCTTTAATAGACTCGAATGCAATACCTGATGCGCCGATCGACTGTTCCATCTGGCGATATCATCCTCGGAAGGCGTACACCCCCAGTGCTCCGCCACCAGGCTATCGAGGTAAACCACCGCATCCGCAAAACTTCGCACCAATGCCTCGTCACTTTGGCCAGACGACGTTTCGTCACGTTCCTGCAGTGTAGCCCGCTGGTTTTCCAGACTCTCACCAATTTGCACCAGCCCCAATTCGGTACACAACTGCGCAATGCTGGCAATTTTATCACCCATAGGCAGCAACGCCTCGCGTCCCACGGCACCTTCATCCTGCTGTATTACATCCATCTGCGAGTGCAACGCGGCGACCGCGTCCACCAGCAATGCAAAGTTGGCGGGAAGGCTATCCCGCTCTTCACGCACCAGTTGTTTACGTACTTCCGCAGTTTCCTGATCGGTGATACTCAGCTTCGGTAGTGCCAATTTTTGACGCTGCTCAAGCTCTTCGTCCCCCGCTGCTGGGGTCAGCGCAAGCAGCGCCAGGAACGCACGCCACAGCCCTTGCGGATAAGGACTTTTTACTGGCTGTTCGGTTGCGGTGCTCAGCGCCTTGAGCTGTCGGTCAACGGCAGCCAGCAGGCGCAGTCGATCAGAGCGCAAACTTAAGCGCTTACTGGCCAGGGCGCGCACAACCAGCTCAAATAGCAGCCAGTAATTGCGCTCGTCGGTTAGCACCACCGCGCGGCGGACACGACCTGCAACTCGGATCAGCATTTCGAAGGCGTGGTCACAGTTGGTATTGCGAATAATGTTTAATAGCCCCAACTGGTACATGTGGC
>JBFJKD010000359.1:0-2100 GCA_041635095.1 Porticoccaceae bacterium | reverse complement strand
CACCGCCATCTCGCCCATCGACGGACGCTATCAGCGTAAAACAGCTGTGTTGGGCAATATCTTCAGTGAATTTGGACTAATCAAATACCGTGTTCTGGTGGAAATACAGTGGCTGAAACTGCTCGCCAGTACCGGCGCCATCGCTGAAATAACGGCGTTTTCACCTACGGCGGAACGGGCCCTGGATGATCTGATGACACACTTTTCAGAAGTGGACGCGGTGCGCATTAAGGAAATCGAACACACCACCAATCACGACGTGAAAGCCGTAGAATATTTTCTTAAGGAACGCCTGTCCGGTAATGACGAGTTACGCCGGGTGACAGAATTCGTGCATTTTGCCTGTACGTCGGAAGACATCAACAATCTGAGCCACGGCTTGATGTTGCTCGCTGGCAGGGAGCAGGTCCTGCTCCCTGCCATGGACGATATTATCGACAAATTGACGGATATGGCCCATCAATATGGGGCTATCGCCATGTTATCCCGCACTCACGGACAGACGGCCTCCCCCACCACTGTGGGTAAAGAACTCGCCAACGTCGTTGCGCGTTTGCGCAGGCAGCGAAGCCAGGTCGCCGCAGTCAAACTGCTGGGCAAAATTAATGGCGCCGTGGGAAATTACAACGCACACCTGATCGCCTGTCCAGAAGTGGACTGGCCGCGACTGGCACAACAATTTGTGCAGAGTC
Organism: Porticoccaceae bacterium; assembly: GCA_041635095.1. Classification (GTDB taxonomy): domain Bacteria; phylum Pseudomonadota; class Gammaproteobacteria; order Pseudomonadales; family Porticoccaceae; genus JBFJKD01. Next base: position 1,408 of record JBFJKD010000359.1, on the reverse strand, counting down.
TCGGGCTCGAGTGGAATCCGTACACGACACAGATCGAACCACATGACTGCATTGCCGAGCTGTTCGATGCCCTGTGCCGCTTCAACACGATTTTAATCGATCTCAATCGGGATCTGTGGAGTTACATATCCCTCGGGTATTTCAAGCAGATAACGGTGGCCGGAGAAGTCGGATCATCCACCATGCCCCATAAGGTGAACCCCATTGACTTTGAAAATTCCGAAGGTAATTTGGGGCTCGCCAATGCGGTACTGCAACACCTCGCGGAAAAGTTGCCCATTTCCCGCTGGCAACGGGACCTGACGGATTCGACTGTGCTGCGCAATATGGGGGTGGGCCTTGCCTACAGTTTGATCGCCTACACCTCCATTCAGAAAGGTTTGCAAAAACTGGAACTCAATGACGCTGCCGTCGCCGCTGATATCGATCAGGCCTGGGAGGTTCTGGCGGAGCCCATTCAGACCGTAATGCGCCGCTATAACGTTCCTGAACCCTACGAAAAACTCAAGGCCCTTACGCGCGGACAAGCCATCGACCGTAAAACAATGCAGCGCTTTATCGAACAGTTGGATATTCCCCAGGATGCTAAAGATCGCCTGCTGGCTCTGACGCCTGCGACTTACCTTGGCAATGCACCAGGCCAGGCCAGTGACATTTGAATGTTGCACTGAACAGAATTCAATGCAGAAGTTTTATTGAATCGCCCCCTCAGGGCACATTCATAAACTCCTGATTTTTTAGCTGACGCAATGTGTCCCGGACTTCGGCCGCTCTTTCAAACTCGAGATTGCGCGCGTGCTCGTACATTTGCCGTTCGAGCCCGTCTATCTTTTTTGCTAACTCCCTGGGGCTCAGGCTACGACTATCGTCGCAGAGTCGATAACGACTACGCTCCTCCGCCACTTTTTTATACTGCCTGCCCCGTTCCGCCGCAGAACTGAGCGCGCCCTCCATAATATCCGCAATTGACTTGCTGATACCTACCGGTGCCAATCCATGTGTGGCGTTGTATGCCAGTTGTGTGACGCGACGTCTTTCCGTTTCCTGTAAAGCTCTCTGCATGGAACCCGTGACCCGGTCCGCGTACAGGATAGCGCGACCATTGAGATGGCGTGCGGCACGACCAATGGTCTGAATGAGGGATTGCTCAGAGCGCAAAAAACCTTCCTTGTCCGCATCCATAATCGCTACCAGCGCTACTTCGGGCATATCCAGGCCTTCGCGCAGGAGATTGATGCCCACCAGCACATCGAATTCACCCAGGCGCAGGTCACGAATAATTTCGACCCGCTCAACGGTCTCCACATCCGAGTGTAAATAGCGCACGCGAATACCATTTTCGCCGAGATAATCGGTCAAATCCTCCGCCATGCGTTTGGTTAAAACTGTAATCAACACCCGTTCATTG
>JBFJKD010000358.1:0-2106 GCA_041635095.1 Porticoccaceae bacterium | reverse complement strand
GTCCTGCGAGAAATACTTAACGTCGGCATCAACGATGGCTCCATTCGCCAATGTGACCCAAAAATTACGTGCTTTGCCATCTTCGGCGCAATGAACTGGATGACCAAGTGGTACCAGATTGATGGCCCCATGACCACGCAACAGATCGCAAAAGAAATGGTCACGCTATTTGAAAAAGGACTTACCCCAGCCGCTGGTTGAAAACATTGTAAACCACGGTCTTGTCAAATCTCGGCAGTCGGCAAGCGCGGAGACTACGGCAAAAATCGCGGAAAGCTAGTTCGGCCGGTAAACTTTGATCGGATGATATGCTTTTTGAAATTCAGGCTGGTCGGCCCATTTTTGCCCCACGGCAAACCCACCATCCACGACAAAACTTTGCCCCGTGACAAAAGTAGAACGATCCCCCGCCAGCCAGCAAGCCATCTGCGCGATATCCACGGGCCTTCCCGCTCGCGGAATGGCCTGCGCTTTGGTAAACGATGGTAATGTCTTTTCGATCAGTTCATCGGCCTTACCAACCGTATTCGCCGCAAGTGGAGTGGCAATAAAGCCGGGGCAGATACAATTGACACGCACATTGTGCTCCCCCAGCTCCATCGCAACCGATTTGGTTAGCTGAATCACCGCTGCCTTTGCTGCGGCGTACGCGTGGGGACTATAACCAGCCACCAGCCCCGCGATACTCGCGGTATTGATAATGCTGCCGAAACCTTGTTGTTTCATTACGGGAGCCGCGTGTTTCATCCCTAAAAAGACACCTCGCACCAGCACATCAAACGTCATATCAAACTCATCGACCGGTGTCTCCTCCAATGGCCCCAGCACACCTCCAAACCCGGCGTTATTGAATATACAGTCGAGACGTCCCCACTGCGACATTGCCAAATCAATCACCGCGGCGACCTGTTTTTCCTGGCGCACCTCCACAGCAATAAACTGCACGTTTTCTCCGAGGGATTTAGCTAATGCACGACCTCGTTCAGCCTGCATATCAGCGATCACAACCCTTGCGCCCTCTTCCACAAACAGACGCACCGCACCTTCGCCAATACCGCTTGCACCGCCGGTAACAATTGCCACCTTGCCTTGCAGCTCTCCCACTACCGCCTCCTGTTTATTCGTCAACGGCCAGCGTAAAATGGCCGGTATGCCGCTCAGCTCCAACCGAGCCTACGCGTTCATTAAGAATTATCTAGCATCCCAAACAGTGTACTTCATCCCACAGTAGCTATCCTGCGGGTAGCAACGTGTACAAAATTTTTCGTGGGTCTTCGCTGCGCATAGTCTAAATGTTGGTGCCCGGGGCCGGGGTCGAACCGGCACGGCCGTTACCAGCCGAGGGATTTTAAGTCCCTTGCGTCTACCAATTTCGCCACCCGGGCAAAGCTGTACATAACATACATAACAACGGTTATATTATTGCACTATCGCCAAACTCGCCAAACCGCCCGCCATCAATTACTCGCTAGACACCCTGCCTGCGTGTCACTGCACCTTGACTGGCGCATTACCAGAGGCATTACTGCGCAGCAGCCGGGAATTTTCGTGCCAACATATATTTATTCCGGGCTTGGGCGTTCGCTGTCATATTGGAGGCTGGGGTCGGAATCGAACCGGCGTACACGGAGTTGCAGTCCGCTGCATGACCACTCTGCCACCCAGCCCAAAAGAGGCGAAATTGTACCCGACGACCCCGTGGATGAACAGCCATATACGCCGCCAGATCGGTTAATTTCGCGTATTTCAGGCGGATTTAAGACTCTAGCAATGTTTTTGAAATTCTGGCCAGGCTATTTTCAGATACAGCAGCATCGACCAGACGGTCAGCAACGCTGCCACATACAAAAGGGCAAGACCGAGGACATGCATGACCGGGAACGACGCGGGATTGAAGGTTAACAGGACGATAATCGCAACCATTTGAAAACCCGTTTTCACCTTCCCTAAATTGGATACGCCCACGCTGGCGCGCCTACCCAATTCCGCCATCCACTCGCGCAGCGCAGACACCACTATTTCCCTGCCTATTATGATCATGGTCGCAATTGCAAAGTAGATAGTTGCCTGGCTTTGCAGCAATACAATCAACGCTACCGCTACGAT
>JBFJKD010000357.1:0-2127 GCA_041635095.1 Porticoccaceae bacterium | reverse complement strand
TCAGGCGCTTGGCGATATGGGGGTGTGGGTGCGTTTGCACTATGTGTACCCCTATCCCCATGTGGACGACATTATTCCGCTCATGGCCGACGGCAAAATTCTGCCGTATCTCGACATTCCCTTTCAACACGCCAGCGCCTCGGTATTAAAAGCCATGAAGCGCCCGGCCCATCAGGAAAGAACCCTGGAGCGCATTGCGCGCTGGCGGGAAATCTGTCCTGATATAACCTTGCGCAGTACATTTATTGCCGGTTTTCCCGGTGAAACCGAAGCGGATTTTCAGCACCTGTTGAATTGGCTCGGGGAAGCACAGCTGGATCGGGTGGGTTGTTTCAAATACGAGGCGGTGGCTGGCGCCCGGGCCAATGCACTACCCGACGCGGTGCCTGAAGACATCAAGCAAGAGCGCTGGGAGCGATTAATGGCGACCCAACAGACAATCAGCGCGGCACGCCTGGCAAAAAAAGTGGGGAGTACGCTGGAGGTGCTGATCGACGAAATAGATGGCGATGGGGCTATCGGGCGCAGTTGGGCGGATGCGCCCGATATAGACGGCAATGTCTTTGTAAATGACGCGACCAATCTTAACGTTGGGGACAGGGTGCAGGTAAAGATCGAACAGGCCGACGATTACGATCTATGGGGCAGCGCGGTTAGCGCGGGAAAATGAACCGCCGCATGCTCGGTGTCCCCGTCGTCGATGGACAAGATAAGCGCAAACACCGCCGATGGGGAATGCACGGGCCGGTGCAACGGCTTTAGACACCGTGGACAAAGTCCGGTTAAGAATTATAGTAAATGGCGTGCCAATAACATTACGAGATAAAACTGGAGAGCAGACATGGGTAGAGTACAGGGCAAAGTTGCATTAATTACCGGTGGTACGGCAGGTATTGGGTACGCCGCGGCGGAGCTGATTTGCAAAGAGGGCGGCAGTGTGATGTTGACTGACTTACGCCCGGTCGAGGGCGAGGCTTCAGCGCAGGCGCTACGCGATCAGGGTTACGAAGCGGCGTTTACGGAGCAGGACGTAACCAGTGAAGAGCGCTGGCCGGAAGTTATCGCGGCAACCGTCAAACGCTTCGGCAAGCTCGATATTATGGTGAATAACGCTGGCGTAGGTGTTCCGACGGATCTTGAAGAAAGTGACCTCGCCCATTGGCGCTTCGTCAACTCTGTCAATATGGAAGCGGTGTTTATGGGCACTAAAAACGCAATTCGGCAGATGAAAAAAACCGGTGGCGGCAGCATTATCAATATTTCCTCAATTGAGGGTATTGTCGGTGATCCCAGGTTCGCGGCTTACAACGCCAGCAAGGGCGGCGTGCGGCTGTTTACCAAATCTGCGGCGCTGTATTGCGCGGAAAAAAAATACAATATTCGGGTTAATTCCGTACACCCTGGTTTCACACAAACGCCCATGGTCGACGCGGCGGTTAATTTCTTCACGGCAGACGACGCCGCGCGCATTGAGCGGGAAATCGCCATCGGTTATATGGCCGAGGCCATTGATCAGGCCTATGGGATTTTGTTCCTGGCGTCCGACGAATCCCGCTACATGACCGGTTCCGAGCTGGTTATCGACGGCGGCTATACCGCGCATTAGAGTGTTGCGCCCGTTTAGAGTGTTGCGCCTGAATTGGCGCCCACAACTCGATCGTTGGTTGGCGCTAGCCGGCGGTGGCGCCGCCATCGACAACCACTTCCGATCCGGTGACCCAGGGCGATTGATCGCTGGCCAGAAACAGCGTCGCTTTAGCGATATCGTCCGGTGTGCCGGTCATCCCCAGTGGCGTGCCCCGCTCAAATGCGGCCATCACCTGGGTAGGATCCCGGGCGAGACCGGTGGCGATAAAGCCTTCGACCACAGCGGCTCCCATATCGGTCTGAATTAGTCCGGGGTGGATGGAATTGACGCGAATGCCATATTTGAGATTTCCAAATTCAACTGCGGCGCTTTTCGTCAGTAAGCGCACCGCACCCTTACTGGCGCAATAGGCACTCAGCGCCGCATAGCCGCGCAATCCGGCTACGGAAGACAGGTTGATGATAGAGCCGCCGCAGCCCGCTGCACCGCCGGGCTGCATGACCTTCGCAGCGGGTTTTAGCCCTAGAAAAACGCCGGTG
>JBFJKD010000356.1:0-2130 GCA_041635095.1 Porticoccaceae bacterium | reverse complement strand
ACGATAGCCGGCCCTTCAGTCAGGTACTCGCCGTTGTCCAGTTGAAGTACAGGTACATAGCCTTTGGGATTGACGGCATTGAAATCGCCGCCGCCTTCAACGGTTTTGGCACGCAAATCGACCTTCGCCAGATCGACCTTCAATCCTGCTTCGCGGCACGCGATATGGGGCGACAGAGAGCAGGCACCGGGGGCATAAAATAGCTTCATGGAAAACTCCTTAATGAATAAAAAACCACAGGTTAAAAAATATTGCCTTATTAAACAGCTTTGCGAACGGACAATGTCGTTTTCGGCAGGCAAAACTATATTTAACTAAAAAATTGACTAAACAGTCATTACTGGCCGGACGGAAGAGACTACACCATTTTTAAATACGCAACCAAGGGTTTTTACCAAGTGGCTTTTGTCCACACAAACGCTACAGTGGTTTGCGGAACAGCACCACGCCACCGGTAAAGAACTGCGGCTCGACACCCCACTGAGCACCCAGCCAAAGGAAGGATGAATGGGCGAAGAACGCTACATGGGTTGGATCGTTTTTATAGTGCCAGGCCCCAAAATCCGCCTCCTTCACCGCAGGCTGTGTCATCAGACCTAACCAGCCCCCCCGCACCAGTAGCGCCCACAGCTGGAACAACACCGCACCCGGCGTCGATAAATGCTCCACCACTTCGGTGGCGGTGACAAAGTCGTAACGTTGTTCAAGGGCGCCGGCATTCGGCGCGTAAAACGGGTCGAAGTTGGTCACGCGATGTCCCAGCGCTTCCAGCATCACGCACAGCGTCGGCCCGGGACCCGAGCCAAAATCCAGCCCGGTGGAAGCCGGTTCGAGTCGCGCAGCTAATGGCACCGTCATCCGGCTCAGAAAGTGGCGATAGCCAGCATCTAACGGCCCATTGCGATGCAGGTCGTACTGTGCTTTTTCGGCGGAGCGAGATAAATGATAGATGCGGGGAACGAATATCAGAGCGCAAACGGGGCACTGACGGTAGCTTCTTTCGCGGTCGCGGTGATATTCCCGCGTATCCGCCCCCCTGCACAGGGGACAGATGCAGCCAGCAGACATACTATTCGTTACCGCCGACACACGCCTTGTTACCCGTGCCGAAAAATACGAATCAATCGTAGATAATCATGCCGCGGGCATTGCGACCGGCTTCCAGATCGGCAAAGGCCTGTGGCGCTTCGTCGATGGAGTAGGTGTGCGTCACCATGCGATCGAGATCGAGCTTGCCGCGCTGATACAAATTCAGATATTTGGGGAAATCCACCTTAAATTCGGCGCCACCGTACATGGAACCCTTGAGGGTCTTGGACGTCAGTGGAAACATCAGTGCGTTTAGCTCCAGTTTCTGGGACAGCTTACCCACGCCGACAACGGTCATCACGCCACCGCGGCGGGTGGCCTTTTGCGCCTGGTCGACCACCGCCGGAATACCGATGGCTTCAAACCCGTAATCCACGCCGATACCGCCGGTTAGCGCCATAATGGCGTTCAACGGTTCCTGAGCACCGTTCACCAGGTCCGTGGCACCCAATTCCGCAGCCATGGCCAGTTTTTCATCCGACAGGTCGACCGCAATGATTTGCGCTGCACCAGCAATACGCGCGCCCTGAATAATCGATAGCCCGACCCCGCCCGCACCAAATACCGCGACCGTGCTGCCCGGCTTGACCTGCGCCGTTTTGAGCGCCGCACCGACTCCCGTCGTGACGCCACAACCCACTAGCGCCGCAGCTTTCATGTCAATGTCTTTGTCGATGGCGACCACGCACATGGCGGGAACGACCGAGTATTCCGCCATATTGCCCAGAAACTGCATGACGTTGATATCCTGCCCATTGAGTTTGACTCGGGTCGAACCATCCATCATTTTGCCGGTGGGCACGCTTTCCAGGCACAGATAGGGCTCGCTGCGCAGGCAGTGATAACACTGGCCACAATTGGGTACAAACGACATGGCCACGTGGTCCCCCACCTGCACACTGGTCACACCCTCGCCAACCTGCTCGACGATACCCGCCCCTTCGTGGCCCAGCACCATGGGGAACGCCACGGGAATAGTGCCGTTGATCACGGAAAGATCGGAGTGGCAGATACCCGTCGCTTTCATTTTAACCAGAATTT
>JBFJKD010000355.1:0-2133 GCA_041635095.1 Porticoccaceae bacterium | reverse complement strand
GTCGATGCGGCGGGCGTGGCGCCTGCTGTACGTTACCTGCTGCCCTGGCCATTGAGTTTCGCTACGGACGCAGGATTCATTCCATGGGGACTGGTGCGCGACGTTCGGCGAGGAAGGGCGTCGCCCTGGAGTGGTTGGTACTGGCACGGCCCCCCGGCACCGGAGTTGGTGCGCGCCGGATTGGGGGAGATATTGGCGAGCTTGCCGTGCGACGCAGCCGCGATACAGTGTGATCGCTCCGGACTGGCGATTTACTGGAGTGAGCAAGGGGATCTGGATGCCGTTGTGAAACTTCTTAATGGGCTAGAAAATATTAGAAATAATTATATTAAACATTAGGTTAAAATATTTATTTAATGTTAACTATATATTATGTTGGTGTTCGCAGAAAACTTGTTTTAGTACCACTCAAAGGCGCTTGTACAAAGCAGGCCACACCAGAAACTGCTTGACCCTGCCGTGCGCAGTCCGTATATATTCGCCCTTTTGGTCCGCTGGGCGGAACTTTTCAATGCCATCCACGCTAAACAACGAAGGATTTCATGGGTAAATCACTGGTCATCGTCGAGTCGCCCGCTAAGGCGAAAACCATTAATAAGTACCTGGGTAAAGACTTTGTGGTCAAATCCAGTATTGGTCATATCCGCGACCTGCCCACCGACGCAGCCAGTCGGGAAGCAACCGGAAAGGGTCGTTCCACCAAAAGCACCAAAACACTTTCGCCAGCGAAAAAAGCCGCCGAAAAAGTGCGCAATGCGCACCAGCAGTTGGTCAATCGCATGGGTATCGACCCGGAGAAGGGCTGGAAGGCTGAATACCGGGTGCTGCCCGGCAAAGAAAAAGTTGTCGAGGACTTGCGCAAGATCGCCAGAACTGCCGACACAATTTATCTGGCCACTGACCTTGATCGGGAGGGAGAGGCGATTGCCTGGCATTTAAAGGAGGCGATTGGCGGAGACGATCAACGCTATAAGCGCGTAGTGTTCAACGAGATAACCAAGAAGGCTATTAAGGAAGCATTTGCTAAACCAGGTGAGCTCGACATGCAGCGCGTTAATGCCCAGCAGGCGCGTCGTTTTCTAGATCGGGTTGTGGGTTTTATGGTATCCCCATTGCTGTGGGCAAAAGTTGCCAGGGGCTTATCGGCAGGACGCGTACAATCTGTTGCGGTCAAGCTGGTAGTCGAGCGGGAGCAGGAGATACGCGCTTTTCTGCCCGTTGAGTACTGGACATTGCATGCGGATCTCGATAATGCTGCGGCGGAGCAGGTGCGCTTTGAAGTCCGTGCGGTCGGCGGGGTCAATTTCCGTCCTGTCAGCGGCACCGAAACTGATCGGGCACTGGCAGAGCTGCGGGACGCGGAGTACGTGGTTGCGGAGCGCCAGGATACGCCGACTCAAACTAAACCGCCGACACCGTTTATCACCTCGACCCTGCAACAGGCTGGCAGTACGCGCCTGGGGTACGGCGTTAAGAAAACCATGATGATGGCTCAGCGATTATACGAGGCGGGATACATCACCTACATGCGTACCGATTCGACCCATTTAAATGTCGATGCGGTAACCGCCTGCCGGGAATTCATTAAGCGCAGCTTTGGTGACGGGTATGTGCCCGAGAAACACAATGTGTACTCCAGCAAAGCCGGCGCACAGGAGGCTCATGAAGCGATTCGCCCGTCCAATGTGGATGTCGCTCCCAAAGAGCTAGAGGGTGTCGAGGAGGATGCCAGAAAGCTGTACGAAATTATCTGGCAGCAGTTTATCGCTTGTCAGATGGTGCCAGCACGCTTCACCAGTACCAATGTGGTGGTCAACGCCGGTAATTACGAGCTCCGCGTGCGGGGTCGAGTGGTACTGTTCGACGGGTTTTTAAGGGCGATTCCGGCGCTGCGCAGTAAGGACGATATTGAATTGCCGGAGTACAAGGTGGGCGAGACGCTCACTTTGATTAATCTCCTGCCACGTCAGCATTTTACCAAGCCGCCACCGCGCTATAGTGAGGCAGCACTGGTGAGAGAACTTGAAAAAAAGGGGATTGGGCGGCCTTCCACCTACGCGGCAATTATTTCCACGATTCAGGATCGTGGCTATGTGCACGTGGAGAATCGCCGTTTTTACGCAGAAAAAATTG
>JBFJKD010000354.1:0-2168 GCA_041635095.1 Porticoccaceae bacterium | reverse complement strand
TACGATACCTACGATATTATGCATCCCGGACAAAATAATCTGGCGGTGGTGACCGGCAAACCAGTCGGTATGGGCGGTTCAGACGGGCGTCGTGAAGCCACTGGTCGCGGCTGCTGGTTGGTTACTGAACATTTTCTCAGGAAGGGGTTGGTGCCGGGACTGGAAAGTCTGGCGGCGGCCAAAGTAGTGGTTCAGGGAGTGGGCAATGTGGGGTCTGTGGTGGCCCGCCTATTTGCCGAGTCCGGCGCGGTGATCGTTGGCATGAGCGATTCCCAGGGGGGGATATACAACGAGCGGGGCATTGATCTGAGCGCCGCATTAGCTTACAAAGCGCAGCACGACACCCTGGTTGGCTTACCGGATACGTTAACTATCACCAATGCGGGGTTGCTGGAGCTGGCCTGCGATATCCTGGTGCCGGCTGCATTGGGTAATCAGATTTGCGCGCACAATGCCGGTGCCGTAAAAGCGAGGCTGGTGGTCGAAGCCGCCAATGGACCGATTACACCTGCGGCGGATGCGCTACTCGCACAACGCGATGTGCAGGTGATACCGGATATTCTCGCCAATGCGGGGGGCGTGACGGTCAGTTACTACGAATGGGTGCAGAATCTTGAGAATCACCGTTGGGATCTGGAGCTGATCAACCAGCGACTACAACGCCGCATGGAGCGCAGCGTGGATGCGGTATTTGATCGTTGGCAGGCACTGTTGGTTAGCGGTGGTGCGGAGGGTGCGGTGGACTCGTCGTCCAGTACGCCAATTTACCCGGTTGATTTACGCACCGCAGCTCTTGTGGTGGCAATCGAACGGTTGGCCGAGGTGACCCTGCTACGGGGCTTCTGGCCCTGAAGGACTCAGCGATATTCCGTTGTGTATCATGCGCCCCGCAGTTACATGCGTTCCATCACTTCGATACCCAGTAATTCAAGCCCCACGGCCAGAGTTCTGGCGGTGACATCACACAACCGCAGGCGACTGTCCCGGGTCGCAACGGCAACGTCTGACGCCAGTATCGGGCAATGTTCGTAAAACGTCATATAAGCGCTGGCCAGTTCGTAAAGGTAAGCACAGAGAATGTGCGGGTACGCTTGGCTGGCCACCTGATGTAACGTTTCGTCGAACTTGAGAAGCGCCAGGCTCAGCGTTTTTTCTGCAGGCATGGCAATCACAATGTTGGCGTCACCGCGTCCGCCTCCGATTGCTTCTGCCTTGCGAAAAATGCTGCGAATACGCGTGTAGGCATATTGCAGGTAGGGTGCGGTATTACCCTCAAAACTGAGCATGGTGGACCAGTTAAAAACGTAGTCGACGGTACGGGTTTTACTCAGGTCGGCATATTTTACCGCGCCGATACCCACCTTGCGTGCCACTTCGCGACGCTCGGTTGGGGACAGGTCGGGATTTTTTTGCTCGATCAGGTTTTCCGCCCGTAGCACCGCTTCGTGCAGCAAATTCGCCAGCTTTACCGTGCCGCCAGCGCGGGTTTTAAAGGGTTTCCCGTCCTCGCCCATCATGGTGCCAAACGGCAAATGTTCGAGACTGACGTCGGCAGGTACATAACCGGCCTTGCGCGCGACGACGAATATCTGTTGCATATGCAGTGACTGTCGCGCGTCGATAAAATACATGACGCGCTCGGCGTGCAGTGTCGCGCAGCGATACTGCAGAGCGGCGAGGTCGGTGGTGGCGTACAGATAGCCGCCGTCCGATTTCTTGACAATCACCGGACTCGGATTACCATTTTTATCCGCAAGTTCTGGCACGAATACCACCGTTGCGCCCTGATCAATCTGCGCGAGGCCCTGATTCACAAGGTCTGTTACTACACCGCTCAGCATCGCGTTATAGGCGCTTTCGGGTTTCACATCGGATGGCCCGAGTGTGACGTTCAGTTGCCGATAAAGGGCCTCGCTGTGGGCGGTGGAAATATCGATAAACTGCTGCCATAACGTCAGGCAATGGCTGTCGCCGGACTGTAATTTCACGACGTATTGACGGGCCTTTTCAGCGAAGACTGCGTCCGCGTCGAAATGTTGTTTGGCCTGTTGGTAGAAGAGTTCCAGATCTTTCAGCGCTAGTTCCGGTTGTGCATCTTTACCCAATTTTTCCTCGAGTTCGGCGATCAGCATACCAAACTGAGTACCCCAGTCGCCCATGTGATTTTG
>JBFJKD010000353.1:0-2184 GCA_041635095.1 Porticoccaceae bacterium | reverse complement strand
TTTTCCGGCGATATCGCCAAGGCGATTGCCGCCGGGGCGCACTGCGTCATGATGGGTTCCCTGTTTGCCGGTACGGAAGAAGCGCCAGGCGAAATAGAGCTCTTCCAGGGGCGGACCTATAAGTCTTATCGTGGCATGGGGTCTCTCGGAGCAATGGCGCAGAATATGGGCTCCAGCGACCGCTATTTTCAGGATGCCAGCGCAGGTACAGAAAAGCTGGTGCCGGAAGGTATCGAAGGTCGTGTGCCTTACAAAGGCTCAGTGTCGGTGATTATTCATCAGATGATGGGCGGCGTGCGCTCGGCCATGGGTTATACCGGCAGCCCCGATATCGAAACCATGCGTCGCGAGCCGGTATTTGTGCGGGCTACTTCGGCGGGTATTGGCGAGAGTCATGTGCACGACGTCAGTATTACCAAGGAATCGCCCAACTATCCGGTGGGCGGACGCTGACAGGTGAGTTGGACAAGGCGGTGACTTTTGATCATTGTTGCGTAACAACTGCACTGTCAGGTGATTTGCAGTGAACAGTAAGCGGGGCCGGGAGGCTCCGTTTTGCTTTCGGGGCGGTGCTCAGTTTTACTTGGTACCTCCTCGAAAATAATCGAACTCGAAAATAATCGAATAGCGGGATGTTAATGAAAACAGATATTCACGCGGCAAAAATACTGATCCTCGATTTCGGCTCCCAATACACGCAGCTAATTGCGCGCCGTATTCGCGAGATTGGGGTGTACTCGGAAATCCGCGCCTTCGATATCTCGGAGAGTGATATTTGCGAGTTTGCGCCGAGTGGCATTATTCTGTCTGGCGGCCCCGAGTCCACAACCGCTGGACAAGCGCCCCGAGCGCCGATGGTAGTGTTCGAATTGGGCGTGCCGGTGTTGGGCATTTGTTATGGTATGCAAACCATGGCCGTGCAACTCGGTGGTGCTGTCGAATCATCCGAACAACGTGAATTCGGTTACGCGCGGGTTAATGTGCGCGGGGCCAGTGCGCTGTTTCGCGACATCAGCGATCACGTCGATCCCGAGAACGGCGCAGCGCTGCTCGATGTGTGGATGAGTCATGGGGATAAGGTGGTGCAAATGGCGCCCGGCTTTACTGTCGTGGCGTCCACCCCCAGTTGCCCGATAGCAGCGATGAGCGACGAGCGTCGTCATTTTTACGGTATTCAGTTTCACCCCGAAGTCACCCATACCCTGCAGGGCAAGCGCATCTTTGAACATTTTGTGCTGGACATCTGTGGTTGTGATGCACTGTGGACCGCCGCACATATTGTCGAAGACGCGATCGCGCAAGTGCGTGCGCAGGTGGGGCTCGACAAGGTGCTGCTTGGATTGTCCGGTGGTGTCGATTCCTCCGTAGTGGCTGCATTGTTACACCGCGCCATCGGCGACCAGCTCACCTGCGTGTTTGTCGACAATGGCCTGCTGCGTAAAAACGAGGGCGATCAGGTGATGAACATGTTCGCCCGCCATATGGGCGTAACCGTGATCCGTGTCGACGCCCAGGCGCTGTTTCTGGACAAACTGGCGGGGGTCGAAGACCCCGAGGAAAAACGCAAGGTAATTGGCAATACGTTTATCGAAGTCTTTGATCGCGAAGCGACCCGGTTGGAAGACGTGGGTTGGCTGGCTCAGGGAACCATCTACCCCGATGTAATCGAATCCGCTGCATCCAAAACTGGCAAAGCGCATGTCATCAAGTCCCACCACAATGTCGGCGGTCTGCCGGAGGTGATGCAGATGCAACTGGTGGAGCCCCTGCGGGAATTATTCAAGGACGAAGTGCGCAAAGTGGGTCTGGAGCTGGGCTTGCCCTACGACATGGTATATCGCCACCCGTTTCCGGGTCCGGGGCTTGGGGTGCGTATTCTCGGCGCGGTCAACAGTCGCTACGCCGACATCCTGCGGGAGGCCGACGCGATATTTATCGAAGAACTACACGCCGCCGATCTGTATCACAAAACCAGTCAGGCCTTTGCGGTGTTTTTGCCGGTTAAATCGGTAGGGGTAGTGGGCGATGCGCGCCGATACGAGTATGTGATTGCGCTGCGCGCAGTGGAAACCGTGGATTTTATGACTGCGCGCTGGGCGCATTTGCCTTACGAATTTCTTGAGCGCGTATCGAGCCGCATCATCAACGAAATATCCGGTATTTCCCGCGTCGTCTATGATGTGT
>JBFJKD010000352.1:0-2184 GCA_041635095.1 Porticoccaceae bacterium | reverse complement strand
GCGCCGCCAATCACAGGGCTCGAAAGCCAATAACGACTGAAGGGATTAATTTATGAGTGAAGCACCCGCCGATACGGATGCTCTCGTAGCGAGCGAGGCTAAAAGCCCGCCGGTACAATTTGCGATTGAACGTATTTATCTAAAAGATATTTCTTTTGAAGTGCCGATGGGTTTTGCGGGTTTTACCAAACAGTGGAAACCTCAGGTCAATCAGGATATCGCCACCAAAACCAATAAACTGGGCGGCGGTCTTTACGAAGTGGTTTTGCGGGTGACCGTGGAGGTCAAAGAACAGGAAAAAATCGCTTACCTTGCTGAAGTCGAACAGGCCGGGGTGTTTAAGATCGACGGACTCGAAGGTATGCAGCTGACTCAGTTACTGAATACCCATTGTCCGAATATACTGTTTCCGTACGCACGGGAAGTTATCGACAACCTTGTGACCAAAGGCAGCTTTCCGGCGCTGCATTTGCCGCCCATCAGTTTCGATGCGTTGTTTCAAAAAGCTGTGACCGAAGCCCGGAAAAACGCGGGGCCGAAGGCGGGGGAAAAATCCCACTGAGTGTATCGACCCTGGTTCTGATGGGCTATCTGGATACACGATTAACGACCGCAGATTTAGTCGCCATCGCTCAGTCCTAACTCCTTTAACTTGCGGGTCAGCGTATTGCGTCCCCACCCCAGAAGTACTGCAGCGTCGCGTTTGCGCCCCGCGGTGTGTTCGAGGGCGACTGCAATGGCCGTGCGTTCAAAAGCTGGAACCGCTTGCGCGAGAATATTCCGTTTACCCTCCTTTAACTGACTGGTCAACCAGCGCTGCAGGTTTGCTTCCCAGTTTTGTCCGGTTGTCGCTGGTTCGGCAGGGGTGTCGCGCAGTTCCGGAGGGAGGTCCGATAACAATACCTCCCGCCCGGCAGCCATCACTGTGAGCCAGCGACAGGTGTTTTCAAGTTGGCGCACATTGCCGGGCCAGGGCAGTGCACACAGAAATTGCTCTGCCTCAGGACTCAGAGTTTTGGGTTCGACGTTGAGCTCGCGGGCGGATTCCCTGAAAAACAGCTGAATCAGCTTGGGGATATCTTCGCTGCGATCGGCCAGCTTCGGCAGGTTGACACGGATCACATTGAGTCGATGGAAAAGATCCTCGCGAAAGCGCTGTTGAGTAACCAGGGTTTCCAGGTTTTGATGGGTGGCGGCAATGATGCGCACGTTGACCTTGATCGGAGTGTGTCCTCCCACCCGATAAAATTCGTTGTCCGCCAGTACTCGCAACAGACGGGTCTGTGCCTCTTTGGGCATATCCCCGATTTCGTCGAGAAAAAGTGTGCCGCCGTCGGCCTGTTCAAAGCGGCCGACGCGCCGTTGCGCAGCGCCGGTAAAGGCGCCTTTCTCGTGGCCGAACAGTTCAGATTCGATCAGATCATGGGGAATTGCCGCCATATTGAGGGCGATAAATGGCTGATCCTTGCGCGGGCTGTGTTTGTGTAACGCGTGGGCCACGAGTTCCTTGCCGGTGCCAGATTCCCCATTGATCAGCACCGTGATATGTGAATGAGAGAGACGACCGATAGCACGAAACACTTCCTGCATGGCCGGCGCTTCGCCGATAATTTCCGTTTTTACCCGGGTGCTATGCTCTGCGGATTGACTGGCTTTTTCCTGAGAAAATGCCAGAGCGCGGCGGGTTACCGACACCAGGTCATCGATATCAAACGGCTTGGGCAGGTATTCGAATGCGCCGCCCTGGTAGGCCGCCACCGCGCTGTCCAGATCGGAATGGGCGGTGGTGATAATCACTGGTACCTGCGGTGTTTCGCGGTGAATTTTTTCCAGCAGTTGCAGGCCGTCGATGCCTGGCATGCGAATATCGCTGATGATGGTATCCGGATGCTGGCGATCCAGGCTCGTCAGAAGTTCATCGGCATTTTCGAAACTGCGCACACGCATGTCGGCGCGTTCCAGCGCCTTTTGCATCACCCAGCGGATGGAGCGGTCGTCGTCAACAATCCAGACGTTCGGTTTCATGATGGTGTCCATGGGGTTAGTTATCACAGTGGCTGTCAATGGGAAGCTGTGTAATGACCGGCAAATAAATAGCGAATTGAGTGTTGCCGGGTTCGCTGACGTATTCAATTAACCCCTGGTGGAGATTAATGGCGGACTGCGCGATCGGCAATCCGAGGC